>CAYRNH010000006.1:0-25805 GCA_964425515.1 uncultured Thiotrichaceae bacterium
TCAACATTTATGGGTAGCCGCCTCATCTCCTTTGCAGGGTGTGTCTATTGCGGTTTCAGATGGATTGCATAAATCGGCTGCTAATAAACTGCCGCTACAGTTCACGCTCAAGTCGCTCAGTGACGGTTTAAAGCTTGAGTTTAAATCGAATGATATATTCGATGTTCAGGCTGCTCGTGATGCACAGCGGCACTGGCAGTTATTGATAGATGCGCCATGGTTGAAAGGTGAAGCTGGTTTTGATGAGAGCCTCGCTACGGATTCGGTTGTTGATATGAAGTTTGACTATATTGATCTTTCTTCCCTGTTTAAACCGCAGCAAACCGGCAAGTTGTATGTGAAAGACAGGGGCCCCGGTGATGGCCTGGGATTGAAGCCGGACCTGATACCTGTTTTAAAGTTTCATGCAAACAAGCTTGACTGGAATGCCTGGAAATTCACTGATGTCAGTGTTAACACCAGGCGTGGCAGTGAAGGCATGCAAATCAATAAGCTCATGGTGCATAGTCGAGCATTGACCATTACTGGTAACGGCACCTGGCTGAGTAACTGGCAGCACCCGGATGAAACACATTTGAAACTAAAAGTGCATAGCAAACACCTGGGTGATGCCTTAACCGGGCTGGGCTATGCCGGCACCTTTGATCATGGTGACCTGGATGCGAGCATTGACTGGCGCTGGTCAGCTGAACCATATCGTTTTTCTCTGGATACACTCGCTGGTGATGCCAAATTTAAGCTTGAAAATGGGCAGTTGCTGAAAGTGAATCCGGGTACCGGCGGGCGTCTGCTGGGGTTGTTGAATGTGCTGCAGTTACCACAACGTTTACTGCTGAATTTTAGTGACGTTTATAAAGATGGTTTGGTGTTTGATAGCATCACAGGTGATCTGAAGTTTGCCGGAGGAAATGTCACGACAAGAAACGTGAAAATTGAAGCGGCATCTGCGAATATCGGTATTAATGGCCGGGTGGGTCTGGTGAATGAAGATTATGATCTGAATATGGTGGTTAAACCGAATTCTTCAGCCGCCACTTTCACTGGCGGTACGCTCTATGGTGGGCCGATCGTGGGTGCGGGACTGGTGTTACTGGAAAAACTGTTTGGTATCGACAAGCTCGCGCAGGACCGGTATACGATTACCGGGAAATGGGACAAGCCCGTGATTACGCAGATATCAAAAGGTGAAAAAGTAGTCGGTAAGGTGAATAAGCATGAAGAAAACTGAGTGTACGCTAACCAGAGCCTGCGCCTGGATGTCGCTAATTTTGATTTTTTTTAGCACGACATGTCTGCCTGCCACCGGATATGCGATAGAATCGACAGCGGCGAATGACGAGCTGGTGTTGCACGCTGAACAATGGGAAGTGGCCCGTGCCGGGGACAGTCTGCTGGCCTTGCCTGTTCTGCAACAGGTGGTCAATGCCTGGGCAGCGCATCCTCATCAGAAAATCGAACTGCGCTATCCCGGGGGCGAAGACGGTGAACTTTGGGTTGCCGAACTCAAGGACTGGCTGGTGTCACTGGGAATTGCTTCAAAATATATGACTGCTGTACCCGGAAGTGGCGAAGCCGATGCGATTCGCTTTCAAATTATACAAACAGGAGATTGAATCAGGTGAGTAAGGTTGCGGCCATTCAGATGGCGTCAGGTCCGAATATCAAGGCTAATCTGGCCGAGGCGGAAAAACTGATTTCAATTGCTGTGCAGCAGGAAGCGAAGCTTGTTGTATTGCCGGAAAACTTTGCCATTATGGGCATGAGTGAAATGGACAGGGTGGGTGCGGCGGAAGAGCTGGGTACAGGTCAGATACAAAGTTTTCTCAGTGAGCAGGCGCGCAAACATAAAATATGGCTGGTCGGTGGCACCATCCCCATAGTGTCGAAAGATGCTGGCCGGGTATACGGCGCCTGTCATCTATACAATGACACTGGCAAGATGGTTGCGGAATATAACAAAATCCATCTTTTCGATGTCACCATTGAAGCCAGCAACGAAAGTTATCATGAATCGCTGACAACCATCCCGGGTGACGATGTTGTGGTGGTCGATACACCCTTTGGGAAAATGGGTATAGCTGTTTGTTATGATCTTCGGTTTCCTGAATTATTCAGAACCATGGCCGATGCTGGCATGGAAATCTGCGTTATTCCCTCCGCGTTCACCAGCCTGACAGGAAAAGCGCACTGGGAGTCATTGCTGCGCGCACGCGCGATCGAAAATCTGTGTTTTGTGGTTGCAGCTGCGCAGGGTGGGTATCATGTCAATGGCCGTGAGACTCACGGTGACAGTATGATCATTGATCCCTGGGGTATGATTCTAAACCGTTTACCACACGGAACCGGTGTGGTGGTTTCGGATATCAATATGACCATGCTGGCACGCACGCGCAAGTCCTTCCCGGTACTCGAACACCGCCGTATTAACTGCAAGATCTGAATACCTGAACGAACCTGAAGTCCGCAAATGGACGCGAAAAGTCTAAAAGGCTTTTTCCGCAAATGAACGCTAATAAACGCGAATGTTTTGTTTATGCGCCTATGGCGCATTACACACAATAATTTGCTTTTATTTGCGTGTATTAGCGTTCATTTGCGGACTAAAGCTGTTTAATCTTTTGTTTCACCCAGCCCTGAAGCGAGCACTTGCTGTTCGCTGATTTCGTGCAGGTATTTATACAGCTTGCGTGCAGCCGCGGGCGGTTTGCCCGCCTCCTGTTCGCGTTTGCTTAGTCGCACCAGCTGGTTGATGTGCTGGCGGTCGATATCAGGGTAAGCGTCGATCAGCTCGGTGACCACCTGGTTGTCGCCGCTGAGCAGGCGATCACGCCAGCGTTCGGTTTGTTTGGCGCGCGCAATATTATAATCGTGCTGGTGCTGGATCAGCGACAGCTGTTTTTTAATGTTCTCACTATCGACTTCACGCATCAGTTTACCGATGTACTGGCGCTGACGTTTTAGAGCGCCGCGTGCCTGCAAACGTCTGCCTTCATGAACCGCTGCAGCGAGTTTCTCTGGCAGCGTGATTTTTTCCAGTTCGGAAGGTTTTAGTTGCAGTAATTGTTCACCCAGCTTTTGCAGGGCATCACATTCACGTTTAACCTGTGACTTGCTGATGTAGTCATCGTCACTAACTTGATCAATTTCATTCATTACAGTACTCGTTTTCCTGACTGGCTGAGTTGGTCGATCAACATCAGCGAGTCGGTTTTCCCTTTTTTCAGCAGTTCGATTTTTACCGGTGTGTACTGAAACTTGTTAGCCAGCCATAACCGTGTTGTACGATCATCCTGCTGGCGTTCTACGATCGTAGTATCGACAGTTTGATCGTGAATCTTCAGGCTGTCTTTGCCAACCCGTTTGAAATTGTAATGCGTAAGTTCGTTTTTGTTTAACACATCAAAATCGAGGCTTCCATGGTTGGACATGTTTTGCATCAGCGATAATTGAAACGAGAGCGCATCGCGTACGCCGCTGGTGACATTAATGCTGACTGGTTTGCCTTCGTGGCTGCCGCTGACTGTGCCGGTGCTGCCATCGTCTGACCACAGCACTGAGAGTTCGGTGTTGCGATTATTTTTGCTGCCGTACTGATGATAACTATAACGTTGTAATTGCAGTGCGCCGTCCTTTTGTTTTAGCCAGCTGTCTTCTTCAATACGATCGTCCCGAAACAGAGCAACAAAACCGCTTACCTTGCTGCGCATGGAAAAATGGGTTTCACCCGCTTTCTGGCTGAGCTCATACGTCGAAAGGCCAACAACATTATTGTATTTTTCCAGCAGGTAAGACGCTTTGAAATTCTCAAGCGGCTCGGCCCAGGACAGAGCGGGCGTTATTAACAGCGCAGCCATGGATAGCCACAGCCCTGTTTTCAATATCTGCCAGCGGTGGCGTGTGCGCACTGGTATTAGTCCTGTGGTGAAATGAGAGATTGATTTTTCCATAAGCAGGCCGCTGTGAGTGGTTTGTGATCGAAATACAGTTGCTGGTTTTTGTACAGCAGTCTTCCCTCAACATACCACTGTATGACCATGGGATAAATCTCATGTTCAGCTTTTAATACCCGTGCGGCCAGGCTGTGTTCATCATCGTCGGCCTGAATTTCGATTTCGGCCTGGAGCACGATGTCACCACTATCGAGCTCGGCGTTGACAAAATGCACGCTGGCGCCGTGTTTGCGGACACCTGCGGCCAGCGCACGGCGATGCGTGTTCAGGCCCTTGAACTCGGGCAGCAATGACGGATGGATGTTGAGAATACGGTTAGCATAGTGCGCGATGAAAGCATTGCTCAGGATGCGCATGAATCCGGCGAGCACGATGAAGTCGGCCCCAAGCGCATCGATTTTTGCGATCAGCATTCTGTCGTATTCTTCGCGGCTTTGCCCGGGCTGCGCTTCGATGATGATTTGCGGAATGTTCGCAGCTTTCGCAATGCTCAGACCTGTGGCGTCAGCACGATTGCTGATCACCGCCGCGATCGGGGCGGTGATCGCGCCCGAGGCGACCGCGTCGCTGATCGCCTGCAGGTTACTGCCGCGACCCGAGATCAGCACCACGAATGATTTCATTGTTATCGCTCGGTGTGTCCAGAGCCCGAGCTCAGGCGATGACAACGTCGCTGGCGCCCGAACTGGTTTCGACATGGCCCAGCAGCCAGGCGTTTTCGCCAGCCTGCTGGAAGGCAGACACCGTGGCTTCAGCCTGATCGGCGCTGACGATCACCACCATGCCAACACCGCAGTTGAAGGTGCGGTACATTTCGGTGTCGTTGATATTGCCGGCAGACTGCAGCCATTCGAACACCGCGGGTAGCTGCCAGCTGTCGCGTTTGATCGCGGCGCGTGTGCCTGCTGGCAGGACGCGGGGAATGTTTTCCAGCAGGCCACCGCCGGTGATGTGTGCCATGGCATGCAGCGGGATCTGTTTCAGCACCTGATGAATCGACTGAACATAGATGCGTGTCGGCGCCAGCAGTGCTGCACCCAGTGTGGTGTCACCGCAGTTCTGGTCGAGGTCTGCGCCGCTGACTTCGATCACCTTGCGTACCAGCGAATAGCCGTTGGAATGCGGCCCGCTGGAGGCGAGTGCGATCATCGCGTCACCGGCCTGAACCTGGCTGCCATCAATAATCTCGGCTTTTTCCACCACGCCGACACAGAAGCCGGCAAGGTCATAATCACCGCTTTGATACATGCCCGGCATTTCCGCGGTTTCACCACCGATCAATGCTGCGCCAGCCTGACGACAGCCTTCGGCGATACCGGCGACCACATCGGCGGCAATTGCTGGCACCAGTTTGCCGGTGGCGTAATAATCGAGAAAGAACAGGGGTTCGGCGCCGAGCACCAGAATATCATTGACGCACATCGCGACCAGATCGATACCGATGCTGTCGTGCTGGCCAAGTTCGATGGCGAGTTTGAGTTTGGTACCGACCCCGTCGGTGCCCGAAACCAGCACCGGCTGCTGATAACCGGTGGGCAGTTCGAACAGCCCGCCGAAGCCGCCGATGCCGCCCATCACGCCGGGGCGATGGGTACTGGCCACGCTGTGGCGAATTTTTTCGACCAGCTCATTGCCTGCGTCGATATCGACACCGGCATCGCGATAGCTGAGAGAAGGGCTGGAGCTGGATTTTTTTTCTGACATGCGGGTCCGACAACCGTGGGTTCAAGGTTTCAAAGGTGTGGTATTGTACACGCACCTGTAATGCTTATTTAGTCCCAGCTGAAAAAACTCCATGCGATCATTACTAACTTTACCTGAATTTTCTTTACCCTCCCTGTCACGCCTGTGTTGTCTGCTGGCCTTTTTATGCTTTTCTGGCAATGCCATGGCAGAACTGGTGAGTGATTTTTATGATGTGACTCTGCCCGTGGCGGATGAGAGCACAGAAGTGCGCAATGCAGCGATGGCCGACGGTCTCGCCGAAATCCTGGTACGGCAGTCGGGTGAAGGCGATATTCTACAAAAACTGACGCCGCCGTCAGCCACGGCGTATGTCAAACAATACCGTTATGAGCCGCTGTCACCACCGGATCCAAAAGATCCAGATGCCAAGCAGATCCGGATGCTATACAACAGCACCCTGGTCATGAGCTTTTTGCGCAAGAATGGTTTTCCGATCTGGGGAGACCACCGACCGGTGGCTGTGATCTGGCTTGCGGTACGTGATGGTAACAACCAGTATGTACTCAGAAACAATGATGTCTCGGCGTTCAAAACCCAGATCGATAAATTGCTCAGGCAGCGCGGTATCCCTGCCGTCTGGCCGGCCTATGATCAGCAGGACCAGGCGATTCTCAAATTTGCCGATATCTGGGCTGGTTTCAGTGACCCTCTGAAACAGGTGTCAGCGCGTTATAGCAAGGGGCCGATACTGGCGGGAAATCTGGCCTGGAACGGGAGTGCCTGGAGCAGCGACTGGACCCTGATCGACCAGCATTTTGGCCAGCAAATCAGCCTGCGCGGCAGCGATTATGAACAGGTATTATCCGATGCCATCAATCAGCTGAGCGACGTGATGGGCAAGCAATATGCTGTGCTGGAATCGATCGACAGGAGCGATGATAAAAAAATGGTGATGGAAATCGAGAATGTGGGATCGCTGGCGAGCTTTGTTCGTGTGAAAAAATACCTGAGCAGTCTGCAGGCGGTGCAGGATGTGCAGATGAAGCGCATCACCGGAGACAGGGTTGAGTTCAGTCTGTCGCTACGATCCAGGGTCGATGATTTCATCAACCTGCTGGATGCGAGTTCACGGCTAAAACCAGTGAGCGATGCTGAGTTAAATGCCAGCGCGGTCGTGCCGGTGCAGAATGCAGCTGCGAACAGTGGGTCGGGTTCACAACCGATAAATTCGACCAACGTTGTGGCCAGCAAGCTCTATCATTATCGGCTGGTGAACTGATCGGTTCGTGTCTACAGGTCATATCGGTGTTTAAACAGCTGCCTCTCAGCTTCGCGCCGCGCGAAGTGTTCAATTTTGCTTCATTCGTCAGTGGTGACAATCAGCTTGCGGTCGCCATGATCAAACAGCTGGTCGAAACCGCCAGCGAGAAACAGCTCTACCTCTGGTCGGGCAAGGGTCAGGGCAAAAGTCATTTGTTACAGGCCGCCTGCCATCATGCGTCGAGACAGAATGCGTCCGCCTGTTATTTACCTGTGGCTGAAATCATGGCCCAGTCGGTGGATATTTTTGAGGATCTGGAACAGCTGGATCTCATATGTCTTGATGATGTGCATCTGTTTGCGGGTGATGCTGCCTGGGAAGAAGCTCTGTTCGATCTGATTAACCGGGTGCGTGCCAGCGCGGGATGTTTGTTGATGAGCGCAGACCAGCCGCCCGAGAATCTTGCTGTGCGGCTACCCGATCTGCGTTCACGCCTGCTCTGGGGGCCGGTGTTTCAGTTGCAGGTACTGAGCGATGCCGGCAAGCGCGAGGCACTGCAACTGCGTGCCCAGCTCAGTGGCCTGGAGCTGACAGAAAATGTCGCTGATTATTTATTACGCCACTATCCGCGTGATCTGTTCGGCCTGTTCGAGCGGCTGGACCAGCTCGACACGGCGGCCATGGCGATGCAGCGCAGGCTCACCATCCCGTTTGTAAAAACCGTGCTGGGTCACTCTGCCTGAGCTGCTTTTTGTGCGCGTGATGCAAGCCGGGTGTAGAACACCGTGCCCGCCAGAAATATCAGACTGGCGCCGACCAGATAGAGACCAAAAAACCAGGTTTCATCAGCACCCGAATACCAGACCCCGACGACAAAATAAAAGATCGCCAGATAAATCGACCAGGCGTGAGTATAGATTTTGCCACTCAGCAGTCCGCGTAAAGCGAACATCAGGGGGCCGAGCTGGACGACCAGTATCAGTGAAAGCTGCTGGTGCGGGGTTTTGTGAATCACGATGTGCCACAGATAAATGCCGATCACCAGGGCAAAATAACCTGTCAAAGCAAGCCAGTGAGTGTATTTAACGGCTGCCGCCGATGGTGCGGGTGTTGTCATTTTTATGTATCCAGTTTATGTGCGATTTCGGCCACGCGTGTACCCAGCGCGAGGCTGAGCTTGCGCTCATCAGCACTGAGCTGGCGCTCACCCATGTCATCGGTGAGTCGTGTGGCACCATACGGCGAACCGCCGCTGGTGGTGGTGAACAGTTCGGTTTCGGTGTAGGGCAGGCCGACCAGCAGCATGCCATGGTGCAGCAGCGGTAGCATCATGCTCAGCAAAGTGCTTTCCTGGCCGCCGTGCTGACTGGTGCTGGCAGTGAACACGGCCGCAGGTTTGCCCGCGAGCTTGCCCGAAAGCCAGAGCTTGCTGGTGCCATCAATAAAATATTTCATCGCCGCCGGCATGTTGCCGAAATGAGTCGGACAGCCAAGAATCAGTCCGCTACATTCGATGAGATCCTCGTGCGTGGCAAAAGGCGCACCGGCGGCCTGTGGTTTTTGTGCGGACTGGGTATCGGCCGGCATCACCGGGGGTACGGTGCGCACCCGTGCCTGCATGCCTTCGACCTGTTCGACTCCGCGTGCGACTACATTGGCCATCTCGGCGATGGTGCCGCCAGGGCTGTAATACAGCAGTAAGATTTCGCTCATCAGAGAATATCCAGAATTTGTTCGGGGGGCCGACCGATGCGTGCCTTGCCGTTTTTGATCACGATCGGGCGTTCGATCAGAATCGGCTGTGCCAGCATGGCGTTGATTAGTTCATCACGGCTCAGCTCGGGTCGATCCAGAGCCAGTTCAGTGTAAGCCGCCTCATTTTGGCGCATTAGCTGGCGCGGTTCGAGTCCGAGCATGGCCAGTATCTGCTCCAGCTCTTCCCGAGTCGGAGGGACGGTGAGATATTCGACCACCTCGATGTTCTCGCCTCGGGTTTCGAGCAGTTCTTTGCTCAGTCGGCATTTACTGCAGGCTGGATTAAAAAGGATGCGAACGTTTGCGCTCATGCTATGTCAAATCGCCTGAAAATCGATACTGGGAGCAGATTCTACAATATTCGAGCCAGCCTTTTTTAAGTAAAAAATGGGCGCTTGACACTATTGGCTTGCATTGTTAGTTTGTGCCGCTATAGTATGGTTAACAATCATAAACACACGTACTACTACCTTCCAAATACTCGGAGCAAACACATGCGTACAACCGCAAGACTGATTTCAGTTGCATTTCTCAGCCTTGGCTTAATGGCTGGATGTGCTACCACAGAAAACAACACAGCCCCAGACGCTACTGCGGCAGCGCAGCAGGCTATTGATGCAGCCAAATCTGCCAACAAAGAAGCAGCAGCCGTTGGTTATGAGTGGACCACTACAGCTGGCCTGATCAAAAAGGCTGAAGCAGCTTTGGCTAGTGGCAATACTGATGAAGCCACTAAACTGGCTAACGAAGCTAAAGACCAGGCTGACCTCGCTGTTAAACAGCAGGCAGCTGCGCACAAGCAATATCTCGACAGTCTGAGTCCTGCTGATCGCGCAGCACTCACTGGTAGCGCTGGCACTCTGAGCCAGGGCAGCAAGGGCGCCATGGCCGGTAAAGTGAGCAGCTACTCAGTTGTTCGTGGTGACAGCCTGTGGAAGATTTCAGGTAAGGATGAAGTCTATGCTAACCCTTACGAGTGGCCGCTGATTTATAAAACGAATCGTAGCCAGATCAAGGATGCTGACCTGATTCATCCAGGACAGGTATTTAATATTGATCAGAATGCATCTCCAGACGAAGTCAGCGCGGCTATCCATCATGCTAAAACACGTGGTGCCTGGTCGGTAGGTGATGTTGAGCAGTCCGATCTGGATTACCTTAAAAAATAAAGCTTCTCGCTTTAGTTAGACAAAAAAGGCCCGATCTCGGGCCTTTTTTAGTGTCTGGGAATTTAATTTGTGATATATCGTCTAAATACTTATACCTGATTTTGATTAGCTGAGGCGACCCTTGAAATATCTTTTTATACTATTGCTGGCTGTGACCCAGTTGGTGCACGCTGAAACGCGTGATCCGGAAACCTATTTTTTCAACCAGACCCTGGGTGATTTTTCGGACGAACTTGTGCAGGCCAAAGAGGCAGGTAAAAAAGGCATATTGATCATGTTTGAACAGGCCGATTGCCCATTTTGTGCACGCATGAAAGCGACCGTTCTAAACCAGTCTGAGGTACAGAACTTCTACCAGAAGAATTTTTCGATTTTTCATGTGGATACTGAGGGTGATATTGAAATTCACGATATGGCAGGCAAGGCCATGTCGGAAAAGGATTTTGCATTCAAGGTCAATCGTGTGCGCGCGACACCGGTATTTATCTTTTACAATCTGGAAGGCAAGCCCGTCGTACGCTATACCGGCCCGACTTCTGGTGTTGGAGAGTTCATGTTGCTGGGCAAGTATGCGGTTGATAAGAAATATTACAAAGAGAGCTTTACCCGCTACAAACTAAACAATAAGAAATAGGCGATATGGCTGTCAGCTTAGTAGTGCGCAGTCGAATGCACTTGCTCAGTATATTTATGCGCAGTGGTTTTGGCTGCGTTTTATTGTATGGCCATGTGGCGTTGGCAGAAAACCCTCCTTTGGCAACACCTTTAAGCCTGCAACAGGCGTTCGAAGTGGGTACAACGGAGCTTCAGCCCGCCTTGTTTGGAGTGCGTGCCAAACAGGAGTTAGCCAACGCTGATATTCTGCGAGCAGAAAGCGCGTATGCGCTCGAAGCGGAAGTCAATCTCAATGCGGCAAGAATCAAACCCGCTCCCAACGCCTACAATCTGTCTCCTAATGACAATACGGCGAGCTTAAACATTCGCAAGCCGTTGTATGATTTTGGCTATACCGGCGCACGTCTCCATGCAGCAGAAACAGGTGTTGAAGCTGAGCAACTGGAATACAAATATGCGTTGTCGCAGCAACAATTTGCAATTGCGAGCAGCTTCTTTGATGCGATTTTATCAGATACAAAATTTGCCTGGGATAACGAAGCCATGGCTACCTTGTATGTGCGTGTTGACAAGTTGCGAGATCGTTTTAACCTGAAACAGGTTTCAGAAGTCGAATTACTCGCTGCAGAAAGCGATTATCAGAAAATGCTGACAGTAAGGCGCAACACCGAAATTTCACAACGTATCACGCGTGCGCAACTGGCCGAAACCATTAATCGTCCTGGCGAATTATCTGAGAAGCTGGTAACTCCTGATGTGGATGTCGAAAATATCAAGCTACCCGATCCAGAGGCGTTAATAAAACTCGCTATGCAGTCAAATCTTGAAATACGCGCTCAGGCAAGGCGAGTTGCTGCGGCGCAGGAAGCAATGGACGCTGCGCGTAAACAGTCGCGGCCATTATTGGGTGCCGAGGTGGAGGTTAATGACTATTCGCGTGATTTGCCGTCGCGTGAAGACTGGCGTGCTTCACTTAACCTGAAGATCCCTCTGTTTGAAAACGGAATAGTGAAATCAGCTGTCGCGGAAAAACGCGCGCTCTGGTTAAAGCGGCGTGCAACGCTGCTGCAGCTTGAATCAGATGTGCGTAAACAGGTTTATGAGACCTGGATGCAATTGAATAATCTAACTGTGAAAATTGGCGAACTGAAAGCTGCCGCCAGGGCTGCCGAACGCGCGCTGGATAAAAGCCGTGGTGAGTATGATCTGGAATTGCGTACTGATTATGGCGATACTCTGGTGAACTCGTCGCGTGTGCGTTATGAGCAGTCTAAAAATGACTTCGACATAATTCTGGCTTCGATGCGATTGCTTATGTTGATTGGTGAGTCGCCACGCAGTGTGATCGATAACCACAAAATTTCATTTCCAGTGAACGTCACAGGTGGTGCCAATGAAAACTAATCGCGGAATGTATTCGATGCGCTATGTATTTGTAATAGCCCTGACCCTGTTTTCCTTGCAGCTACACGCTGAAGAACTACCTGCCAAACTTGACTGGGCTGAATTGCACTATGCGAGCGTGCCGGTGAACGGTTTTGTTGATGCGGTGCTGGTGCAGGTTGGGCAGCGGGTGAACAAGGGCGAGAAATTACTACAACTCGATACCACGGTATTGTCTGCCAGGGTTAAACAGGCGCGCGCAGATGTTGCGAGTCTGCAGCCGACACTGGCGGATGCGAAACGCGCTTATCATGACGCTCAGTCATTGTATGAACAGACAGTGCTGTCTGATGTTGAATTGCAAAAGGCAAAAATGGCTTTTGATATCGCCAGCGCAAAACTCAATGCAGCTGAAGCGCAATTGGCAATAAACAAGGCAAAGCTGGCGCGTGCGGCTCAGTACGCGCCCTGGGATGGCTGGGTGATCGAGCGTCATCTGGAAACTGGGCAGATGATCGCGGGCGATGTTCGCAGTCAGCCATTGATCATTCTTGCTCGCGCTGATGATATGGTCGCGGTGGCCTATGTTTCAGCCGAAAAACGCAATCATCTGGCGGTGGGCCAGCCGCTAAAAGTGCGTTATCAAAATAAACTCTACCAGGGAAAAATACAGAGCATGGCTGTAATGCCACGTTCTGCAACTGATAATAGCTATGCTCTGCGAGTCGCGTTCCAGATCGATCCTGCAGTCATGCTCAGGCCGGGAGAGAGTGCCAGCGTTGTATTGCCATGAACAGACAAATCATTTGCAGGCGGTATTTTGTCTCGGGGCAGGTCCAGGGGGTGTTTTACCGCGCCAGCACTCAGCAGCAGGCGCAGGATTTGCAAATCCGAGGTTGGGTGAGAAATTGTCGTGATGGCCGGGTAGAGATATATGCCTGTGGCACACCTGAACAGCACCAGACTTTGAAAAACTGGCTCGAAATCGGGCCGAGTCATGCAAAAGTGTCTAAGATAGAAGTACGCGACGCTGAATTTGAATCCTGCAGTCAGTTTGATATCCGGCCCACATCAGAATAACGGACCCTATGAGCGCAGTCATCGAAAAATATAAAGAACGAAAACTGGCTGTTCCAGACATTCTCGACTGGCTGGAAGCCGATGGTATTGTCGATGGTGACAATGTCAGAATGTTGCGTTCACTGGTCACCAATGGCCGATACGAGGACAGGCACCCACTGGAATTCATTGCTGAGCGTGGCTGGCGAAACATCAAAACGGGAAAACCGCTGACGCTTGAGGTGCTCACGGTATGGTTCGCCGAGCGTGTCAATTTGCCTTATGAGCGTATTGATCCGCTTAAAATAGAAGTCACCCGTGTCACCTCGGTGATGTCCTATGCTTATGCAGCACATTTCAATGTATTGCCGATCAGGGTAACCGATAAAGTCATCACGGTTGCCACTGCGCAGCCGTTTCAGCGTGAGTGGGTTAATGAGCTCTCGCATATAAACAAACAGAATTTTGAACTGGTCATCGCCAACCCGGACGATATACGCCGTTATTTGCTCGAATTTTATTCGGTATCAAAATCGGTCCTGGGTGCCCGAGCGGATGCAGATCCATTTGTAGGTAATCTGCAAAATCTTGAATCGATGATGGAGCTGGGTCGTGCTGGCAAGCTCGATGCTAACGATCAGCATGTGGTGAATATTGTTGACTGGTTGTTGCAGTATGCTTTTGACCAGCGCGCCAGTGACATTCATCTTGAGCCGCGACGCGAAATGAGCAATGTGCGTTTTCGTATCGATGGTGTCATGCACGAGGTCTATCAGATTCCGACTTCAGTGATGGCTGCAGTGTCCAGCCGCATCAAAATTCTTGGTCGTATGGATGTGGCAGAAAAGCGTCGCCCCCAGGATGGTCGTTTGAAAACCCGCACGCCGGAAGGCCAGGAAGTCGAATTGCGTTTATCCACCATGCCCACCGCTTTCGGTGAAAAAATGGTGATGCGAATATTTGATCCTGATGTCATTGTGAAAAGCTTTACCGAGCTGGGTTTTACCAACAGTGATGAAGATATCTGGCGCAAGATGATTCAGCAGCCGAACGGTATTATTCTGGTCACGGGCCCTACCGGTTCGGGTAAAACCACAACCCTGTATTCCACACTGAAGTTGCTCGCAAAACCCGAAGTGAATGTCTGCACCATCGAAGACCCAATCGAATTAGTCGAGCCTATGTTCAATCAAATGCAGGTGCAAAAAAATATTGATCTCGACTTTTCGCGCGGTGTGCGCACGCTCATGCGCCAGGATCCGGACATCATTATGATTGGCGAAATCCGCGATCTGGAAACGGCTGAAATGGCGATTCAGGCCGCGCTCACTGGACATCTGGTCTTATCCACGCTGCATACCAATGATGCGCCTTCCGCCATTTCGCGTTTACTCGACCTCGGTTTGCCAGCGTATCTGGTGCAGACTTCGGTGCTGGGTATTATGGCGCAGCGTCTGGTACGTACGCTGTGTCCGCACTGCAAACAGGCTACCCCAATCAGCGACGAAGACTGGAAAGCGATGGTCAGGCCGTGGAAAGCGCCAAAACCCGACACTGTCTACAAACCTGTGGGCTGCCTCGAGTGTCGTAACACCGGTTATCTGGGGCGCATGGGTATTTACGAAATGTTCAGCTTTTCGCAGGACATCCGTCGTTTGGTCACCAGCGATTCCGATCTCAATGCCTTGCGCAAGCAGGCAGTCAAGGACGGTTTGAAACCGCTACGCCTCAGCGGTGCCAGCAAGGTCGCGCAGGGCCTGACCACGGTGGAAGAAGTCATGCGTGTGGCACCACCGCCGCTGGATAGCTAAAAACCAA
The DNA here is from genome assembly GCA_964425515.1 of uncultured Thiotrichaceae bacterium. Classification (GTDB taxonomy): domain Bacteria; phylum Pseudomonadota; class Gammaproteobacteria; order SZUA-229; family SZUA-229; genus JASBSR01. The sequence goes on from CAYRNH010000006.1 coordinate 14,697, forward strand.
AAGCGAAACCACAAAAACTAGAAGCGGAACCACAGAGGCACAGAGAACACAGAGGAAACACTAATTAAGTTAAAAGCTTTTTATCCAGAAAGACTTTCTCCGTGTTCTCTGTGCCTCTGTGGTTCCGCCTTAATCTTTTGTTTTTAGCGCAGGCGGACATCCCTATTACTACCACCCCTTCTGGCAGATTCAGTTACGGTCGTAATCCGGTATAATCCCCAGCACATTGCAGGAGGTTGATATGAGCTACTATTTTTCCAAAGTTGTTGAGCAGAATTTTGACGATGCCATTGTCCACGTCACCGAGCAGCTGTCACAGGCTGGATTCGGCGTGCTGACCACGATCGATGTCAGCGCCACCATGAAAAAAAAGCTGGATGTTGACATGAATCGCTACACTATTCTCGGTGCCTGCAACCCCGGTTTTGCCTACAAGGCGCTGCAGGCTGAAAGCAAGATCGGTACTATGCTGCCCTGCAATGTCATTGTGCAGCAGCGCGATGACGGCAGTGTGGAGGTCTCCGCAGTTGATCCAATCGCTTCGATGCAGGCGATTGAAAACCCCTCGCTGGGGACGATTGCGGGTGAAGTTCGTCAGAAACTACAGGCAGTGATCACGGGTCTATAATATAATAGTTCTCTAATATTTAAGGTGCTATCTATTTATGGCTCACCCAGACGTTAAAATTTATTCCAGCAAATTCTGTGGCTACTGTGTGGCTGCGGAAAGACTGCTCACCAGCAAAGGCGTGAGCTATCAGCTGATCAAGGTTGACGAAGATCCCGAGATGTTCAGGGTGATGACCGAAACCACCGGTCGTCGCACGGTGCCGCAGATATTTATCGGCGACCACCATGTCGGTGGCTTTGATGATCTGTCCGCGATCAACCAGAGCGGCGAGCTCGACAGCCTGCTTAACCCGAGCTGACGCTCGATCCCCCCACAAGCCCGCACTGGAGATAGCGTGAACTACCTGCCCGTTTTTATGAAAATTCGCGACCGCGATGTGCTCGTGGTCGGTGGCGGCTCGGTGGCAGCGCGCAAAGTGGCGCTGCTCAATAAGGCAGGGGCGAAGGTCAAACTGGTCTCTCCCGAGCTTTGCGGCGAGCTGGAAACGCTTGCCGAGACCGGCGCCATCCAGCACATAGCGCGTAGCTTCGAAGACAGCGATTTACAGGGCAAGGTGCTGGTGATTTCTGCTACCGATGATGCAGCAGTAAACCGTCACGTTTCCGAGCTGGCACAGGCACAGAATATTCCGGTGAACGTGGTTGATAACCAGCCTTTGTGCAGCTTCATCGTGCCCTCGATTGTCGATCGTTCGCCGGTGCAGATCGCGATTTCCACCGGTGGTGCTTCGCCCGTGCTGGCACGGCTGATCCGCACTCGACTCGAAGGCATGATCCCTGCGGCGTATGGCCGCCTGGGCGCGCTGGTCGAAGGTTTTCGTGACAAGGTCAAAGCCGCGTTCCCCACAGTGGAAAAACGCCGTGTGTTCTGGGAGCACATTCTCGAAGGCAGTATCGCCGAGCTGGTTTTTACCGGTCACGAAAAAGAAGCGCGTGCTGCGCTGCAAAGTGCGGTGGACGCGGCTGCAGAAATTCCCGATGTCGCGGGTGAAGTGTTTCTTGTCGGCGCCGGTCCGGGTGATCCGGATCTGCTGACCTTTCGCGCGCTACGCCTGATGCAGCAGGCCGATGTGGTGGTGTACGATCGTCTGGTCTCGCCGGCGATTATGGAACTGGTACGCCGCGATGCCGAGATTGTGTATGTTGGTAAAGAACGCGACAAACACACCATGCGCCAGGAAAACATCAATCAGTTGCTGGTGCGGCTGGCGAAAGAAGGTAAACGTGTATTGCGCCTCAAGGGTGGTGATCCGTTTATTTTTGGCCGCGGCGGCGAAGAGATCGAAGAGCTCGCGCAAGAAGGTATTTCTTTTCAGATTGTTCCGGGCATTACTGCCGCCAGTGGTTGTTCCAGCTATGCCGGGATTCCACTCACGCATCGCGACTATGCGCAGTCCTGTGTTTTCGTCACCGGTCATCTCAAAGACGGTTCGGTCGACCTCAACTGGAAAGCGCTGGCGCATCCGAATCAAACCGTGGTGTTTTATATGGGGCTACACGGTGCGCCGACCCTGTGTCGGGAAATGGTTGCGCACGGCCTGCCAGCCTCCACCCCGGTGGCACTGGTCGAGCAGGGCACCACGCCGCAGCAACGTGTATTTACCGCTACGCTTGACACTCTGCTCGATGTGATTGCGAAACAGGATATCAAACCACCGACTCTAATTATTGTCGGTGAAGTTGTGAGTTTGCACGATAAGCTCAAATGGGTAGAAGAACATCATAATGACGACGCAGACAGCGTCTTTTCCTACAAGCAGTAATATCTAAAACTGCCAGAATCAAAAACGGAGAGCATAAGCGCTCTCCGTTTTTAATTACTCAGAACGGAATGACCATGTCATTCATCATCACGTTCAAACCTGCGGCCTTCTTTCATGTGGTCTTTTTTCATACTATCCATCTTTGTAATCTGCTCGGGTGTCAGTTCCTTGCGGATACGATGCATGGTTTCGATACGTTGCACAGTCATGTCAGCCATGATCTTCGCTTTGGCATCTGCTAATTGACGTACTTTTGTAGCATCGTATTTATCGGCGCTGGCCTGCTCTCTTAATTCCTGGCGTATTTTTTTCATCTCCACCATGGAAGATTTCATGCTCTTGCTTTGCTCTTGCCTGATGGCGCGTATTGCGTCGAGTTGCTTGTCGCTAAGATCCAGCTTCTTCATCATGTGCATTGCTTTGTCGCCATGGTGACCAGAAAACCTGTCACACCCTTCATGTGAACGTGCGAAGACGGTGCCCACGGTGAGTAGACTTCCTGCCAGAATACTAACTATTATCAAGTTGCGTTTTTTCATAATACTGTCCTGCCTGTTTAAATTTGATTGAGCAACACGGTCTGCTGCTGTGGTAGAAAGTATGGACAAAACACCGGTAAATGTGGGTCAGGCATCGGTAAAGCTTTGTAAAGTTCTGTAAAGACATGATTCTAGCGCTGGATTTGTGCCAGAATTATGATGCATATTGAACACAATACAGGCGTACGGCACAAGTATGGCGCACATATTAATCGTTGACGATGATGCTGAATTATCGGACATGCTGGGCGAATATCTTGAGCCCGAAGGATTTACTATCGAACGTGCGTTTGATGGTAGAACAGGTGTGCAACAGGCGCTGAGCAATCATTATGACGCTGTCGTGCTCGATGTGATGATGCCAGAGCTGGATGGTTTTGAAGCGCTGCGGCGCATTCGTAGTCATTCCAGTGTGCCGGTGCTGATGCTAACCGCCAAGGGTGATGATATTGATCGGATCGTAGGGCTGGAAATTGGTGCGGATGATTATTTATCAAAACCGTTTAATCCTCGAGAGTTGCTGGCGCGATTACGAGCGGTATTGCGGCGGACTCAAAATGCAAACCAGCAGGATGAGCAGATAATGCGCATTGGTTTGCTCGAAGTTCATCCTGCATCGCGCACGGTTCTGGTACAGGGCGAGGCACTCGATCTAACCAGTACCGAATTTAACTTGCTGCATACCCTGGTAAAGCAGACTGGCCACGTGGTCAGTAAAGAAAACCTTTCTGCGCAAGCACTCGGACGCCCACTGGAAAAATATGATCGCAGTATCGATATGCACATGAGTAATCTGCGTAAAAAAATGGCGGAACACCAACTCGGCTCAATCATCATGACGGTGCGTGGGCAAGGCTATCAATTGTCAGACGAGTCTGGGGCCGATGTGCACAGTGCGGACCATGGTTGAGATAAAATAATATGGGCCGCCTGTTCTGGAAAATTTTCTTTGGCTTCTGGTTGACACTGCTGATCACGGGTCTGGCTGTTGGTGCGCTGGTATGGCAGCAGAACAGACAACGTATCGAACAGTTAGAAGTACTGGTTGATAGCCCGCGAGCAGAAATGGGCCTGAACTCAGCAGCCACGATTCTTCGCCTGGAAGGCGCGTCGGCCTTAAAAGAAGTGTTGCAGGACCGTACGCTGCATCGTCAACGACCATCGCGTCTGCTGGTAGTCAATGATGCCGGTATTGATCTGCTGGGTCGAAGGATACCCGATGACCTGCTAAGCAAAGCACGAGAAGAATCGAAGAATCATGAAGCGTCCGCGGTTCGACAGGTCACGACACCAGCAGGTGAGCATTTTTTGCTGTTTATCCCAAGGCGCGATCATCATGACATGCACAGGCCGGGCATGCTTCCAAAGCAACAGCCCTTATTGCCAACCTTAATTATTTTTGTCGGTAGCCTGTTTTTCAGTGCTGTGCTGGCCTGGTATATCACGCGCCCAATCCGTTGTTTGCGCGAGGCGACGAACCGATTCGCCGAAGGCAAGCTCGATACACGTGTTATGCCGAGCATAGGCAAACGCAAAGATGAGATTACCGATCTGGCAAAGGACTTTGACCATATGGCTGAACAGGTGCAGCTGCTGGTGACAGCGCAAAAGCGTTTGTTAAATGATGTGTCTCATGAACTGCGCTCACCGCTGGCGCGCATTCAGGTAGCAGTAGAAATTGGTCGGCAACAGCCGCAAAAATTAAATGAGTTCATGCAACGTGTTGAGAAAGAAAGCCAGCGACTGGATGAGCTTGTGGGCGAATTGCTAACACTGTCTCGACTGGAAACGGGCATTGTTAACAATCGTAATGAAAATGATTATTTCGATATCAATGGTCTCGTCGAATCCATTGCCAATGATGCGCGCTTCGAAGCAGAAAGCCAGAGCAAACAGGTGATTTATAACAATAATAAAGAAGTGCTGGTCTATGGCAACATGGAGCTGTTGCGCAGAGCCGTCGAAAATGTTGTTCGTAATGCGATATTTTATACCCCGGTCAATAGTTCGGTTGAGATTGGTCTGGTTCATAAAGATAAGCAGATCGAAATTACCGTTTGTGACAAAGGTCGGGGTGTGTCAGAAGAGAAGCTGAATCAGTTATTCATACCATTTGTTCGCATTAATGATAACAGGCAAAACGTGAAAATTCCGGGTTATGGTCTGGGTCTGGCCATTGCTCGCCGGGCAGTTGAAATCCACAAGGGGCATATCACTGCTTATAATCGCAAGGAGGGTGGTTTGTGCATAAAAATGTGTCTGCCCGGGTGAAGTGTAAAACCGGCTGTTCTAAAATCTTTCCGAATATGGCAGGCTATGGGCTGGTGTTTGAGGTATGGCCGAATACTTGCGTGAGTCAGTCACCATATCAGCTGAACCATTTGTAAAATCTCGCTGTCTGAAAATTCAGCGTGGTGCACAGGCGCCGACATTAACCTGGAAATTAAGTAGAGCCGACTCATGACGATCAGAAATACGGTATTCAGATACATCACTCAGTGTCTCCTGCTGGCGATTCTCGGCCCGGCCTCAGTGGCATCGGCCGAAACCATGTATGTCAGCGATGAGCTCACGATACCGATGCGCAGTGGTACCAGTGATCAGTATCGGATCGTCAGTTTTTTGCCCAGTGGTACAGCACTCGAAGTGCTGGAGCCAAGCCCTGACGGTAGTTATCAGCACGTCAAGGTGGATGATAAAGATGGCTGGGTAAAAACGGAGCAACTGATGAAAGCCCCCGCTGCGCGTGCTCAGCTGGTCACTTTGAATCAACGTATCGAAAGCCTGAAGGCGCAGCTCAAACAGAGCGGTGGCAGCATTGCTGAACTCAATGCCCAGATCAAGCAGCTGGAAAACGACAAGAGTGCGCTGGAAAAAAGTCGGGATGATATGGCAACATCGTTGAATCATCTCAAACAGGTCGCAGCGAACCCGGTGGCCATCGCTCAGCAGAACAAAACGCTGGAAGACAAACTTGCCAGCCTCAACGCAGAATTCAGTGCAGTGCAGACCGAAAATGCGCACCTGCGCAATCGCGATATCAAGGAGTGGTTCATGATCGGCGGTGGGGTATCGCTGATCAGTCTGTTTTTGGGTCTGATTATTCCCAACATCAAATGGCGTAAGCGCGATAGCTGGAGCGGTGGTTTTTAGAAAAACCAGGCTCCGCTGGGCTTCAAACGTGATTTTGCAAGTCACAGGATGGGCTGATAAGGTATTTTCGGCTGGCCTGATACTGAACTGAGTACACCAGAATGACTGTGAGCAGTCAGGAGTCGAAGGATGACTATGAGCACAGCGAGCCAGGCGCAACCTGTATCGCGCGAACAATTGCTGGATAGTTACATGACTGTGCGCGGCGAGTCGTTGTCAATATGTGCGCCGCTGGAAACAGAAGACTACTGTATTCAAACCATGCCGGATGTGAGCCCGCCGAAATGGCATCTGGCGCACACCACCTGGTTTTTTGAAACCTTTCTACTCGCACGTTTTATAAAGAATTATCAGGTCTTTCATCCTGCGTACGACCATTTATTCAATTCCTATTATCTGACCCACGGCCAGCCATTTCTGCGGCCACAACGCGGTTTTCTGTCGCGTCCCACGGTGCGTGAAATTCTGACTTACCGTGAAGCAGTGGATGCGGCGATGCAAAAGCTGCTGCTGTCGCTGGATGCGCAGCACTATCGCGAGTGCGAGTTCCTGCTGATGCTCGGACTCAATCACGAGCAACAGCATCAGGAACTCATATACACCGACATCAAACACATCTTTTCGCACAATCCCTTAAAACCTGCCTATCTGGAAGCAAGACCGAGCACGGTAAAAAATACCACCGTGCAGTCACCCATGCGCATGCAGTCTTTTGCTGGTGGTCTGATCGAAGTCGGGTACAACGGCGAAGGTTTTGCCTATGACAACGAAGGTCCGCGCCATAAAGTCTGGCTGGAAGATTTTGCACTGGCGACACGACTGCTCAGCAATGGTGAGTATCTTGAGTTTATCAATGACGATGGATATCGGCGCCCTGAGTTCTGGTTGTCAGAAGGCTGGGCAGCGAAACAGCAGCAGGGCTGGTCAGCGCCGCTGTACTGGGAGCGGCGCGACGACCACTGGTGGCAGTTTGGTTTCCACGGCATGCAGCCGCTCGACCCGTCCGCGCCGGTGTGTCATGTCAGTCTGTTCGAAGCCGATGCCTGTGCGCGCTGGGCGGGTAAACGCCTGGCGACAGAATTCGAATGGGAGCATGTTGCGAGTCAGCACGCAGTCACAGGTAATCTGCGTGAACAGCAGGCATTGCAAACACGCGCAGCATCAACGGATGAAGAAATGACACAGTTGTATGGCGATGTCTGGGAATGGACTTCAAGTGCCTACAGCGCTTATCCGGGTTATCAACCCGCTGCGGGTTCGATCGGTGAGTACAACGGCAAGTTCATGAGCAGCCAGATGGTGTTGCGCGGCGGCTCGTTCGCCACACCAAAGAATCATATTCGCTCGACGTATCGTAATTTCTTTTATCCCGCCGACCGCTGGCAGTTCAGCGGCATACGATTTGCGGAGGATCTATGAGCACAGCTGCCAGTACACTGGTCAGGTTTCACGATTACGCGCCCAGGGGCAGCGATTTTCTCGCCGAAGTGATCGCAGGTTTATCGCAGCAGCCAAAAGCCATTTCGCCCAAGTTTTTTTACGATCAACGCGGCTCGGAATTATTCGACGAAATCTGTCTGCAACCCGAATATTATCCAACCCGCACCGAGATCAAAATTTTGCAGGACAATGCTCAGGAAATCGCAGCGCTGATCGGTCCTGAGTCGGTGCTGGTGGAGCTCGGCAGCGGCGCCAGCGAAAAAGTGCGTCTGTTGTTCGATGCCTTAACACCCGCGAGTTACATGGGTGTGGATATCTCCAGAGAGTTTTTATTGCTGGCCACGCGCCGTCTGGCGCAGGACTACCCTGAACTGGAAGTACATGCAGTATGTGCCGATTTTTCCCAGCAACTGGAATTGCCGGTGCAGGATGGCCAGATGGTCGCATTTTTTCCCGGTTCCAGCATCGGCAATTTTGAGCCACGTGCTGCGGTGCAATTTCTCAGGCAGGTGGCTGATTGTGTCGGTCATGGTGGCAAACTGCTGATCGGGGTTGATCTGAAAAAAGACAGCGCGATTCTGGATCGTGCTTACAACGATGTAGCGGGTGTCACCGCAGCCTTTAATCTGAACCTGTTGCAGCGCATGCAGGATGAACTGGCTGCCGAGCTGGAAATCTCTGCGTACAATCATCATGCTTTTTACAATGCGGCACAGAGCAGGGTTGAAATGCACTTGGTGAGCGCCTGCGAGCAGACTATTGTGCTCGATGACGATGTGTTTGAGCTGGCCGCAGAAGAGAGCATTCACACCGAAAGCTCATACAAATATCACCTCGATGAATTTGCTCAGCTGGCCAGCCGCGCTGGCTTCGCGGTCGAGCAGGTCTGGACCGATGCAGAGCAGATGTTCAGCGTGCAGTTGCTCAGTCACGGCTGAGCACGACCCGCCGTGGCTGTAGACTCTTGACGGTCCATGTATCTCTATTATTTTTTTATCGAATGCTTAGGTTTCCATAAGCGAATTCTATCGGCAGATAGAAAAATTCGTTGTCAGAGCGCTTTGCCTGTTATAGAGAAACCCCCTTGAAAGCTGTATAGTACGCCACGCTGTTCTGTACAGGGCGGATTGTGCCTGCAGGTATGATTCTCGTCTAACTACCTGAAATCAGTGCAGTAGAGAATTTGAATGGGTTCCCAGGTAAAGGCTGGTTTTTGCCTGAGAAATACCACCTAAGCGCTTAAAAATGTTATATTACGCGGCGGATTACCCCGGTGTGTCCCGCTTTGTTCTTTGTGAACTCGGCGTCTGACACCGATTTAAGGATAATCTAACGACTAAAAATTCGAGATTCGAGGAGAATCAAATGTTTACGAGTAATCCTTTTTCCGAGCTTTCTGCATCAATATCACCTGACATCATGCAGTGGTATGTCATCTTAATGGTTCTGCTAGTGATAGGCGGAACAGTGCTTGACATGATCCATAAGAAAAGCGCGCAGTATTTTTTCGAGAATGCGAAAAAAGCGCAGAAGAGCGCAAAACGCTCAGTGAGTGCAGGAGAAAAAGCGGGTCTTGCAATTTCAACGGTCGCAAGCGAAGTATTAACGTCTTCTGAATTCTGCAATACAAAACGCAGACTTTCTCATCTTCTGACCATGTATGGCTTCATTATATTTGTCGCTACTACCGCCATTATGATTTTTGGTTATGCAAGCGCAGACGCTGCTACACCATCCATCCTGCCGACGCTTTGGCATATTGGTGCGCTGATGCTGGCCCTTGGTGGTTACTGGTTCTGGTTCTTCATTCGTGTTGACGTATCCGCGGAAGGTCTTCCATGGTTCCGTTTCGAAGGCCGCGGCGATATCTTTATCGTTGGTCTTATCTCTACCGCGACTTTTGCATTAATCTGGTCTTTCACCGGCGCTGGCGTAAGTGTGTGGTTCGTATTGTTCGTTCTTTCAAGTACGATTCTGTTCAGCACTGTGCTGTGGTCCAAGTTTGCACACATGTTCTTCAAGCCTGCAGCAGCTTTCCAGAAGAAAGTTACCAGAGCCGATGGTTCAAGAGAGAATCTGCCTCTTGAATACGATCTGACAGATCCTGCAGTACAGGCAAAATTCCCGGATATCCCGGAATATATGGGCAAGAACCCGGTGTACATGGGTAAAGGTATCCGTCGCGAGCCTGCAAACCATTACTAGCAGTTAAGTTAATAACAATTATTTAAAGAGAGAATATTATGCCAACTTTTGTATATATGACTCGATGTGATGGTTGTGGACAGTGCGTTGATATCTGCCCATCAGACATCATGCACATTGATAAAGGTCTTCGTCGTGCTTACAACATCGAACCTAACATGTGCTGGGAATGTTATTCCTGTGTAAAAGCCTGCCCTCATCACGCGATTGACGTGCGTGGCTATGCGGATTTCGCTCCACTGGGGCACTCGGTACGAGTACACCGTGATGAAGAAAAAGGCACGATTGCGTGGCGCATCAAGTTCCGCAACGGTAAAAAAGACATGGAGCTTCTGGCGCCTATTACAACCAAGCCATGGGGTACCTGTATTCCGCAGCTTGCTAATGAGTCTGCACCAAGTAGTGACATGCGTGGTAGTGCGTACCTGTTTAACGAGCCTAAGTACATTCGTATGGATGAAGGTGGTTTACATACACTGGAATCAAATGGCCTGGAAATTAAAGAAGGGGTGCAATACTGATGGGCTACAAGACAATTATTGAAGACGATATCGATATCCTGGTTGCAGGTGCGGGCCTTGGTGGTACCGGTGCTGCTTTCGAAGCAAGATATTGGGGCAAAGACAAGAAGATTGTTATTGCAGAAAAAGCAAACATCGATCGTTCTGGTGCGGTAGCACAGGGCCTGTATGCAATTAACTGCTACATGGGCACACGCTTCGGCGAAAACAACCCTGAAGATCACGTTCGTTATGCACGTATCGACTTAATGGGTATGGTACGTGAAGATTTGGCCTTTGATATGGCGCGTCACGTTGACTCAGCTGTTCACCAGTTCGAAGAATGGGGTCTGCCTATCATGCGTAACACCAAGACTGGTGCTTACCTGCGTGAAGGTCGCTGGCAGATCATGATTCACGGTGAATCATATAAGCCAATCGTTGCAGAAGCTGCGAAAAAATCAGCAGACAAGGTATTCAACCGTGTCTGTGTAACCCATCTGCTGATGGATGAATCCAAAGAAAACCGCGTTGCCGGTGCTGTTGGTTTCAATGTCCGTACTGGTAACTACCACGTATTCAAGTCCAAGACTGTTATCTGTGGTGCTGGTGGTGCTTCTAACATCTTTAAACCACGTTCAGTTGGTGAAGGTGCAGGTCGTGTATGGTATGCACCATGGTCATCGGGTTCTGCTTATGGTCTTATGATCGAAGCTGGCGCGAAAATGACCCAGATGGAAAACCGTATCGTACTGGCTCGTTTCAAAGACGGTTACGGTCCTGTTGGTGCTTACTTCCTGCATCTGAAGACTTACACTCAGAATGCTTATGGTGAAGAGTACGAATCAAAATGGTTCCCGGCCCTGCAGGAAATGGTAG
>CAYRNH010000007.1:0-24701 GCA_964425515.1 uncultured Thiotrichaceae bacterium
AAATATGATCTATCGCCACCTTCTGTGATGGTCTATTACGGTGAACACGATCGTGCGCTAAGAGAGCATTTTGCAGAGTTATTCAATCGTGTGATTCAACCCCTGCCGGCATTGCCAGCAAGAGAGCAGGGTGCAAAACCCAGAATTGGTTTTATCGTAACGCGCGGCCACGAAGGCGTGTTTTTAAAATGCATGACAGGTTTGATCAAACAGCTACCGGAGTCGCTGGATGTGAGCGTTCTGTGTGTTGCGCCCAATGGCAAACACATACTGTCAAAAGAATTGCCCGGTGCGGTCTTTGTCGAGCTTGATCCGGAGCTTGAGACCGCAGCCGAACAGATTCATGCGCTTGAACTGGATATACTCTATTACTGGGAAGTCGGCACCGACAGCCTGAATTATTTTTTACCTTTTTTCAAAGCGGCGCGTTTACAGGTCGGTTTCTGGGGCTGGCCGGTGACTTCGGGCATTGCTCGGATGGATTATTATTTGTCCAGCGAGCATCTTGAAACAGAATCGGCTCAGCAGTTTTACACCGAGAAGCTGATCAAGTTGCCAAGACTCCCTGTGTATTATTACCGTCCACCGGTGCCGGATGATAATGCTGATCGAAAAGAATCTGGATTTAGTGAGAACGACCATCTCTATCTTTGCGCGCAAAACCTGCGCAAGGTGCATCCGGATATGGATGAAGCATTCAAACAGATACTGCTCAAAGACGACAAAGCGGTTATTTTATTCATCCACGACAAGCAGCCAAGCGTGACACAAAATCTGCAACGTCGCCTGACACAAAATATGCCCGACCTTGCGCAGCGATTGCGTTTTCTTGAACGTATGCCAGCAGAAAAGTATCTCGCTCTGGTAAAAACAGTCGATGTGATCCTGGATACGTTTTATTACACCGGTGGCGCCAACACCAATTACGATGCCTTTGCTGCCGGCACGCCGGTGGTGACCTGGCCGTCAGACATGCACCGCGGTCGTTATACCTGTGCGGCGTATCAACAGATGGGATACATGGATATGGTGGCAGCCAGTATCGATGACTATGTCTGTAAAGCAGTCGCCATGGCCAGTGATCAAACATTGCGACATAATGCCAGTGAAGCTGTGTTCAAAGGCTGTGAGGCTTTACTCGAAGACCAGCAGGCGGTGGATGATTTTGTCGCAAGTGTGCATGCCATGCTGGAACAGCAGCAGGATAGTTAATATTTGCCATGAATGGATGTCGGCATGATACTGATTCATAACAATGTGTTTTTAGATTTAGCGAGCCATGCTGACGCAATCTAAAGATCCAGCGGCGATAAACAGCTTCTGTCAGACGATAGGCGGCTGTCGTCACAATTGGATAATTCAGGTATTATCGGCCTTCATATTTTAGTTTGCTGCACGCTTTACCCATGATGGTGCTGCAGCACATCATGGAGATGCAAATGTACTCAATTAAACGGACCCCTCTGGCGGCCGCCCTGTTACTGGCGCTCAATAGCCCGATTTACAGCCCGGTAGCCAGCGCTACTCCAGCCTCGACTAATCCACCAGTAGCTGGTGCTGAGTTTCCGGTCAACACCCATACCTTACTCAATCAGAAATCACCCAGTATTGCCATGGATGCGACTGGGGATTATGTGGTTGTCTGGCAGAGTAAAGGTCAGGACGATACGGCTGACCCCACTGGCTACGGCATCTACGCCCAGCGTTTTCATGCCGATGGCTCGAAGGCTGGCGGGGAGTTTCTGGTCAATACTTATACAGCCGGTAATCAGATCAATCCTGGCGTTGCTATGGATGACACCGGTGATTTTGTGGTTGTGTGGGAAGACACCTCACAGAACAGTAGCGGCTATGATGTTTATGCGCGTCGTTATAATGCCGATGGCAGCGCCGTCCCTGGTGGTGAGTTTAAGGTCAATGCCAATGCCACGGGCCACACCGCCGCTAATTCCAACACATATGGTCAATCTACTCCCAAAGTAGCCATGGACGCCAGCGGCGATTTTGTCGTCGCGTGGACCGCTTATAATCATCCGGGTGGCGCTTTCGACGATATCGTTGCCCGGACCTACAATGCCCAGGGTAATGCCGCCAGCAGCGAGTTTCTTGTAAATAGTTTTACCGCTTTTAATCAGCTCAACCCCAGCGTTGCCATGGACGCCAGTGGCGCTTTTGTCATCTCATGGAGTAGCAATAATGAGTACGGTACTGGTAGTTTCTACGACATTGATGCCCAGCGCTATGACGTTAATGGTAACGCTCTGGGTAGTGAGCTTCAGGTCAATACTTACACGACTGATTATCAGGATGCTTCCAGTGTTGCGATGGACGCCACCGGTGATTTTGTGATTGCGTGGAAGAGTGAAGGCCAGGAAGACCACACCAATGAACCCCTTAACTATGGCATCTACGCGCGTCGTTATAACGCCGCTGGCAGTCCTGTCACCGCTAACGAGTTTCTGGTCAATACTACTTATACAACCGGTAACCAGCTCAACCCAGGCGTTGCTATGGACACTGCGGGTGATTTTGTGATTACGTGGACCAGCAATGCCCAGGACGGTAATTTGTATGGTGTTTACGCTAAGAGCTACAATGCTAATAGTGTCGCGAATGGAAACGAATTTCAGGTAAACACAAACACTACCAGTAATCAAAGCACTTCTGTTGTTTCCATGGACACCGCGGGTGATTTTGTGGTTGCCTGGCAGAGTTATGGTCAGGACGGTGGTGGCTACGGAATTTACGGGCAGCGTTATGCCGCAGTAAGTGGTGATCTTAGTCTGGTGGTGAACAGCGACACCAATCCGGTGAGCGCGGGTAATAACTTCACTTACACATTGATCACCACCAACAAAAGCACTGGCTATGCAGTAGATGTTAGTTTGAGTGAGCCACTGCCGACGAATTTAACCTATGTATCTGACGATACAACAACAGCTGGCTGGACCTGCGCGCCGTCAGTGACAACATTGAGCTGTAACAAACCTTTCATGGCCGCAGGTGAAGTCAGCACGATCAATGTCATAGTAAAAGCAAACACTGCCGGCACGCTGACTAATACAGTCACAGTGGCATCGGCGCAGACCGATACGAATCCAGCCGATAATACCGATACTGTGACGACGACTGTGAATGCTGCGGCGACATCATCTGGTGGTTCACTTGGTGTGTTCACGCTGTTGTTCGCGATACCGCTGTGGTTGCGACGTCGCTGGTTGCGTTGATCAGGTGTGAAACCCGGTAAAAAAAGGCGAACTTCGGTTCGTCTTTTTTTTGCGGTAACATGCAACATCATTTGTATGAGTCAAGGCTAAGATGATTAATCAACCAGCTCACGGTCAACAATCGCCACGCCCGCAGGGTGAGCCGATCCAGTGTGCACCCGATCCGGGTTTTACCGAATGGCTGGCCAACAGCAAGGGCAGTCTGGTGGTGACTACCTATCAGGCCGGTAAATTATTGATGATCGGCTGGGATGGTAAACAGCTCACCTTATTAATGCGTCAATATGACAAGCCCATGGGTTTTGATATCTCGGGTAAAAAGCTGGTGCTGGCGTCGCGTAACAATATCACCATACATAGCAATGATCCGGTGCTGGCGAAAAATTATAAACAGGGTGTTCAGTACGATGCGCTGTATTTGCCCAGAGTGTCCTGGCACACCGGTGATCTCAATGTGCACGATGTCGCGTTTGCCAATGATGGTCTCTGGATTGTAAACACGCGGTTTAGTTGTCTCGCTAAACTCAGCGACGAATTTACCTTTATACCGCAATGGAAACCCGAGTTTGTTACTGAGATCGCGCCGGAAGACCGTTGTCATCTGAACGGTCTGGCATTAATCAAAGGCAAACCGCGTTACGTCACCTGTCTGGGGATGACCGACACCCCCGGCGGCTGGCGCGAAAACAAGGCCAGCGGTGGTGTGGTGATCGATATCAAAAATAATGACGTGGTGATGCGCGATCTGGCGATGCCGCATTCGCCTCGGTTTTATCGTAAACATTTATATGTGTTGAATTCGGGCGCGGGCGAGCTGCTACGCTTTGATCCGGACACCGGCAGTCGTGAAGTGGTGTGCCAGCTGCCGGGCTATCTGCGCGGTGTTTCGTTCGTAGACAACTACGCCATTATTGGTCTGTGCAAAATTCGCGAGAGCAATATTTTTGGCGGCATGCCGGTGCAACAGAAATACGACAAACTATTGTGTGGCGTGGCGGTTGTGAATATCAAAACCGGCAAGCAGCAGGGCATGTTTGAATTTACTGCGGGTTGCGAAGAAATATTCGACACCCGTTTTCTCGAAGGTGTGCAACGTCCGAACATACTGAGCACCGAGCGACCGGAATCGCTGGAAGCGTTCAACGCGCCAGAGTTTTCCTACTGGCTAAGACCGCAGAACATGATCAAAGATTACACGTAAACGTAAAACAAAAACCTAAAATCTGAACCACAGAGGCACAGAGAACACAGAGGAAAAGATTGTTTGTGAAAAGCCAAAGAAAAACTTTGGAGTATCGATAACAAGCCAGGTTAAAAATAATTACGCTCAGCTTTATATTTTAAAACTAATAATCTTTGTTTTTCTCCGTGTCCTCTGTGTCTCTGTGGTGAAAATCTTTTATATTTTATTTTAACTACCTTCCAGATCGCTCAGCATATGCTGATAACTGCCATAACGCGTTTTTGATATTTTACCGTCCGCTACTGCCTGCAGAATAGCGCAGCCGGGTTCGTGCTGGTGTGAGCAGTTGGCAAATTTGCATTTGCCCGGAATGTTTCGAATTTCCACGAAGCCGTAAAAAATTTCGGCCTTGCTGTTGATGTGCGGGGTGAAGTCGCGCACGCCGGGGGAGTCGATCAGCTCACCGCCATCGGGCAAATGATACAGCGATGATACGGTGGTGGTGTGACGGCCTTCGCCCGTGTTTTCGGAAACTTCGGCAACGCGCGCATCGGTTTCGGGTATCAGGCGATTGACCAGCGAGGTCTTGCCGACGCCGGAGAGGCCGACAAAAATACTGGTGGTGTTTTTGAGTTTGGCTCTGAGCTCATCGATGCCGCGTTCATCTGCCGCGCTGGTGTGGATCACGCTGTAGCCGAGCTGGCGATAACTATCGATGCTATTGATAATGTTCTGATCGGATTCGTCTGTGAGATCAATTTTGTTCAGCACAAGCGTGGCCTGTGCGTTCAGATTTTCGATCGCGACCAGATAGCGATCAATTAGATAGATATTGGGCGCGGGTTCGACCGCGCAGACAATCACGACCTGGCCGACATTGGCAGCGACTGGTTTGGCCTTGTTACCAAAGCCGATTTTTTCCAGCAGGTTGTCGCGGGGTTCGATGGCGACCACCACGCCGTTGCCGGTGTCTTCCTGTGGATGAAACGCGACGCGGTCACCGCAGGCGATGTCACCGAGGTTTTGTCGAATTTTGCAGGTGTGCTGTTGATGTTCAGCGGTTTCTACGACCACCTGCCGACCATAATGATTGACCACGACGCCTTTTAGCTGCGCGATTTTGTTATCGGTTGTTACCGGTGTGTCGAGCTGATCAGTTTTATTTTTCGCGATGCGGCGTTGCTGCTGCTGGGTGAGTCTGCGTTTGGCCATATTATATGGGTAAGGTGGTGTCTATTTTGGCGGCGCAGATAAAATCGTATTGCGACAAACCACCGATGCTATGTGTGCTGTATTGCACTGTGCAGCTATTGTAGCTAACGATCATTTCGGGGTGGTGGTCTTGCTGATGGGCTATCATCGCCACGACGTTCACAAAGGCCATGGTTTCGTAATAGTTTTTGAATTTAAAAATCCGTTTAATCCGGGTCTTGTCATCGCTTAGCTGCCAGTCTGTATTAATGTCCTTTATATAATGTGAGATCGCATCTGCAGTCAGCACCTCGGCCTTGCCCTGACATTGCTGGCTAGCGAGATCCACAGGTTAAAATTTGTAATATTTCGTGTTCAGGTATTTGATAATGTCATCAACATCTTCATCGAACAGCTGGATACCGATGTTGTTTTTGCAACGCCGTACCTGTTTGCCGAGGGCGGCCAGCGATTTAACGCGGCGATCAGCGCGGGTGTAGACCTCATCGCCATGACACCTGGTACAGTGTTGCTCGACTAATTTCTGACCGCGCGCGAGTGCCTGCGCGTCGGTTTCTTTTGCGTATGCCTGTGTGGCGCATAGCGCGAGTGTACAAAGCGTAATGTTTAGCATGGTGCGCAATGGTATTTTCATAACTTAGCCCTGTTGTTGTGGTTGTGCATTTAAATGCGCAATACGTACCGGTGCGGGTGGGTGTGAATCATAAAACGCTGAGTATAGGGGGTCGGGTGTCAGAGTGCTGGCGTTTTCGCGATACAGTCCGACCAGTGCCTGCACCAGATGGCGTGCGTCGGTCTGTTCGGCGGCAAAGGCATCGGCTTCAAATTCATTTTTGCGCGAGAACATGCTCATCACCGGGCCCAGAATGAATGTGAATACAGGTACGACCAGGGTGAATAATAATAGTGCCATGTAGGTAGACTTTGTGCTGACACCAAGGCCTTGGTAGAACCAGTCGGTTTTCATCAGCCAGGCGAGTACGGCCAGACCGGTGAAGGTGGTGGCAAAAGAGATCATCATGCTTTGCAGAATATGTTTCTTTTTAAAATGACCGAGTTCGTGCGCGAGTACGGCTTCGAGCTGATCGTCATCGAGCATTTTGAGCAGGGTATCGAAAAACACGATGCGTTTGTTCTTGCCAAAGCCAGAGAAATACGCATTGCCATGAGACGAGCGTTTCGAGCCGTCGATGACAAACACGCCATTGCTGCTGAAACCACAGCGTTCCAGCAGTTGTTTGATACGTTGCAGGGTGGCACCGTCTTCCAGTGGCTCGAATTTGTTGAATATTGGTGCGATCCAGGTCGGATAGGCCCACATCATCAGTATGCTGAAACCGGTGAGCACCAGCCAGGCATACAGCCACCAGGCCTGACCGGCCTGTTCCATCAGTATGAGCACGACATAGATCAATGGTACGCCGATAACCAGCGCCAGCGCGCCGCCTTTGAGGATATCGAGGATAAAGGTTTTCACCGTGGTGCGGTTGAAGCCAAAGCGCTGTTCGATGACAAAGGTGCTGTAGATCGAAAATGGCAGGTCCAGCAGGGCCGAGATCACGGTGAAGGACAGTATCACCCCTATGCCGGTAACGATCGGGCCGTAGGCCAGTGCGCTGAACTGCTGATCCAGCCAGTTGAGTCCGCCGCCAAGCGTCCATAGTAGTAACAGGGTTATCTCATAGGCCAGGGGCCAGCGGCCAAAGCGGACCTTGGCAATGGTGTAATCGGCCGCTTTCTGATGGTCTTCGAGGGTGATTTTGTCGGCGAAAGCGGGCGGTACGCTGGCGCGGTGCTGGCTGATGTGCCGCACCTGGCGAAACGAGAGCCAGAGGCGCGCGAGGCTGGACAGTGCCAGCATAAAGAGAAAAAACAGGGTAAAACTACTCGATTCGATCATTGTAAACTTTATGAATGCTAACAGTGTCTGTATTATCCATTGATAAGACCATGAAGGCCAGTTATTCAACCGGCTATATAAGGAACAGGAATGAACCAGGTAAACAACGAAAACTTGATCTGGATAGATCTCGAAATGACCGGACTCGACCCACTCAATGACCGTATTATAGAGATTGCGACCATAGTGACGGACAAGGACCTGAAAATACTCGACGAGGGTCCTTCGATTGTGGTGCACCAGAACGACGAATACCTTGATGGCATGGATGACTGGTGTACCAACCAGCATGGACAATCAGGGCTGACCCAGCGTGTGCGCAACAGCTCGGTGTCGGAAGCGACCGCAGAAGCGGTCACCATCGCTTTTTTACAGAAATATGTCCCGCCGGGCAGGTCGCCCATGTGTGGTAATACAATTTGTCAGGATCGTCGCTTTCTCGCGCGCTGGATGCCCGAGCTGGAAGAATATTTCCATTACCGCAATCTGGATGTCAGCAGCCTGAAAGAGCTGGCACGACGCTGGTCACCAGAAGTTGCTCACGGTTTTAACAAGGAATCCAGTCATCTCGCTATGGACGATATCCGTGATTCAATCAATGAGCTGAAGTACTACCGTAAAACCATGCTTTCCATATAGTTTCTGCAAGTTAGAGGGATTGCGGGTTTGCATTAAGCAACAGGGTTACTACGGGACAGGTATTTCCTGGCAGTTTGAAAAACGATTTCAACTTTATATATGCTGAGCGGTCAGACAGGCACGGTGACATAACACTCTCAACTCATTGGAGCCCTGTGAGCCACCGGTTCGAGAATCAGCGCCAGCATGGCCTGCGGCAATTATAGTGTGTCGATATGTCAGAAGGCTGCTGCATCTATCCATACCGTACTGGCATGGTAGTTGCTTTGTCTCAATTAAGTAAAACTTTTATGCAAGTATAATCACAGCTGGACAGGCGAGTTGTGGGTCATTAGATGCTGTCAACAGGAAAAAACCGTCAGATCTGAATCCTGATGCAGTGTTTGAGGTCGCAAACTGAGGCATAAGACGGCTTAATGATCAATTGTTGTCGGCCAGCAACAGGCAGAATCGATATACAGAGGTGGATAAGGTAAACATGCTAAATTTGACTACGCACAGGTATGAGGCGATCGCACTGTTCATGGTGCAACGGCTGTCAGATCAAGGTGCGTTGTGCTGGTTGAAGCCGGCGGAAGCAAATTGCAGGTCTGGATACAATATAAGGGAGAGGGGGATATGGTAAGCAGCAAAGATTCCCTGTCAATGTCGTCACGAAGAACGTGTTGGTGTCACGGGTGCACCAACGTAAGTTGCTACGAAGCAGCAGGTGGAAAATAAATGACTATAGATTATCAGCAACAGGCAAAAAATTATCGTTACTACACCGATTCGAACCTGGGTTCTGAAATCACCAGAAGAACACTGGTGATTGTGCTTGCAGGTGGTGCGGGTTCGCGTTTGAAAGGGCTCACATTATGGAGAGCAAAACCTGCTGTGCCGTTTGGTGGCAAGTATCGCATTATTGATTTCGCGCTTTCCAATTGTGTTAATTCAGGGCTAAGGCGTATCAGTGTGCTCACACAGTATAAGTCACACTCCCTGATTCGCCATTTGCAGCGTGCCTGGGGTTTTATGCGCGCAGAAATTGGTGAGTTTGTGGAAATCATCCCGGCACAGCAACGCATTGCCACTGAATGGTATCGGGGTACGGCCGATGCGCTGTTTCAGAACATTGATATTATTCGCCGGCATGCACCTGACAATGTGATCGTGCTGGGGGGTGATCATATATACACCATGGATTATTCAAAAATGCTTTATGAGCATGTGATGTCAAAGGCTGATCTGACTGTAGGTTGCATCGAAGTCCCTCGCGAGGATGCATCCGAATTTGGCGTGATGTCGATCGACGAAAATTTCAAAATCACCCAATTTACTGAAAAACCCCCTGAACCTGATTGCTTGCCAGGTAAGCCGGATAAAGCGCTGGCATCGATGGGGATTTATATTTTTAAAACGGCTTATCTGTATGACAGTCTGATAGCGGATGCAGCTAACCCGGAATCAGCACATGATTTTGGTAAAAACATTGTACCCAGGAGTATTGCACGTAGCGCAGCATACGCATTTCCATTTGTAAAAAAAGATGGTAGCCCTGCGTACTGGCGAGACGTCGGCAGCGTGGATTCATATTACGAAGCCAACATAGAACTTTGTTCTGTAGAACCGGAATTAAATTTATATTCGCGTGCCTGGCCGATCTGGACGTATCAGACGCAGCATCCGCCTGCCAAGTTTATTTTTGATGATGAAGTTGCACGCGGACAGGCGATTGATTCACTGGTATCGGGTGGCTGTATTATTTCAGGCGCCAGAGTGAAACGTTCGGTCATTTTTTTCGCTACCGAGATTGATCGGGGTTCCAGCGTAAAAGACAGCGTCATTTTACCCAAGGTGAATATCGGTGAAAACTGCCGTATCACGCGCGCCATTATCGACAAGGCCTGCGTCATTCCCGATAACACTGTTATCGGTGAAAATATGGAAGAAGATAAAAAACGTTTTCATGTTACTGAAAGCGGCATTGTATTGGTGACACCGCACATGCTGGGTCAGAATTTATATAGTGAAGAATCGGGACCAATGCAAACATGAGTACAGTATCGCGCGTTAATTTTGCACTCTGCTGGCATATGCATCAGCCATGGTATCAAAATGGTCTTGATGGCGACTACCAGTTACCGTGGGTATATTTGCATGCGATAAAAGATTACTCCGATATGGTGGCGCATATGGAAGCGCACCCTGCAATGAAGTTGACGGTTAATTTTGCACCTGTTTTGCTCGAACAGATTGATGATTATGCGAAACAGTTAAAGCAGTGGCTGGCGACAGGCGCACGCATGCGTGATCCATTGCTTAATTTGCTGGCTGGAGTTGAGCCGATTTCGCAAGATCCGGAGCAACGTAAGAAGTTACTGGAAGATTGCCAGCGCGCGAATGCGGCCAAGATGATCGATCCCTATCCGGCTTTTCACAGATTAGTGAAACCATTGAGAAGCATATTTGCGCCGGCTGATAAATCTACACATGATGTAGAGTTTTTACGATATTTTGAGCCGCAGTATTTTATTGACGTGCTGGTCTGGTACCACCTTGCCTGGCTGGGGCATGCGCTTAAGCAAACGGATGCTGCACAACGACTGATTATAAAAGAATCGGGTTATGATTCGAAAGATCGACGCGATCTTCTTATTCTGATCGCAGACTGCATTGAAGGTTTGATTCCACGTTATCGCAAACTGGCGGAAAGTGGGCAGATTGAACTATCGATGACGCCGTACGGGCACCCGATTATTCCTTTGTTGAATAACATAGAAAATATGAAATGCGCCCAGCCGGATGCGCCGATGCCTGCGTGTTCAATTTATCCAGACGGCGTGTCTCGCTCACGCTGGCATTTTCAAAAAGGTATTGAGTGTTTCGAACGTCATTTTGGTATGAGGCCCAAAGGTGTCTGGCTATCAGAAGGCGCGATTTCTGAAGATGCGGTTGCTCTGGTTGAGGAATTTGGCTTCGAATGGACTGCTTCAGGTGAAGCTGTGTGGAGCAATAGTATCAAGTTGTCGGAGTTGAATACTGATACGGCCGTGACTAAGCGTGCGCTGTTCCATTCGTACAAACTGAAGGGCTATTCACCTACTCTGTTTTTCCGTGATGATGGCATGTCCGATCTTATTGGCTTTGAGTACAGTCGGCGTAACTCGGTCGAAGCTGCTGATGAACTGGTGCAGAATCTGGCTAATATTGCAGATTATATGGGTGATAAAGCCGCAGATCATGTTGTAACCGTTATTCTCGATGGAGAAAACGCCTGGGAGTACTATCCGCATAACGGACATTATTTTCTTGACCATCTTTACGGGCGACTTGAACGACATACGCGCGTACGCTCTGCCTGTTTTTCTGAATTAACACATTTGCCATCATGTCTTGAACTGGAAAAAATGTGTGCTGGTAGCTGGGTCTATGGTTCTTTTTCGACATGGATCGGGCAACACGACAAAAACCGTGGCTGGGATTTGCTGATTGAAGCCAAACAGGCTTACGATAAAGTAATGGCAGGTAATACGCTTGATGAAAATGCACGTGTTATCGCTACTCGTCAACTTGCAATCGCTGAAGGTTCTGACTGGTTCTGGTGGTTCGGTGATGTTAATCCAGCTGCAAGCGTGAGTGACTTTGACAAACTGTTTCGTGGACAACTTGAAAATTTGTACACAATTTTACATTTGCCTGTTCCTGAACATCTCAAAGACCCAGTATCGCTAGGCGGTATTACTGTTTCTACAGAAAACGCGGGCACCATGGTCAGAAATGTGTAATCAATCTTTATTTTCAGCCGGGATCAGGGCATATGTTTGTATGTTCACGAAGTTTACTCCTGAATGAGTATGACTGACTTTTATCAACGCAGAGCGGGCGTGTTGCTGCATCCTACATCCTTGCCTTCTGGCAAGCTTGATGAAGATGCTGAGCGCTGGCTTGATTGGCTAGAACAATCGGGGTTTTCGGTCTGGCAGGTGTTGCCTCTGGGTGAGCCTCAGCATGGACTTTGTCCGTATCAGTGCGTGTCGGCATTCGCCATGAATCCGGCGCTCTATACAGACTATGGAACACCACGACCTGATCTGGGTGAATTCAGAATTTTTTGCGCGGCGAACCCCTGGGTTGAAGATTATGCGCTGTTTAAATTATTGCATGATCGTTTTGATGACGATGCCTGGTATGAATGGCCAGACGAATATAAATACCGGGATGAAGAGGCGCTGACAAAATTACGCAAAGACAAGGCGCATGAATATCTGGCCCTTCAGTGGCAACAATACCAGTTGCATCAGCGCTGGTTTGCGTTAAAACAACAGGCAAATGATAGAAATATTTTACTGTTTGGTGATATGCCTCTGTTTGTAGCTCATGATAGTGTTGATGTCTGGGTTGAGCCAAAACGCTTCCTGCTGGATGAGAAGGGTATACCGAGTGTTGTAACAGGGGTGCCGCCAGATTATTTTTCTGAAACCGGGCAGCGCTGGGGTAATCCACATTTTAACTGGGATTATATGCGTAATGAGCATTACGCGTGGTGGCTGCAGCGTATGCAGTATCACCTGGAGATGTTTGATACTGTACGTATCGATCATTTTCGTGGTCTGCAGGCGTCGTGGGTAATATCGGCAGAATGTGAAACCGCTATTGATGGGCATTGGGAAACGATGCCAGGTGATGAGCTTCTGACGATGTTACAGAAACATATCGGCACATTACCCATTGTTGCAGAAGACCTTGGCATTATTACGCCAGAAGTAACCGCGCTGCGCAAAAAATTTAATCTTCCCGGGATGTCAGTATTGCAGTTTGGTTTCGATGCCTTTGAAGATAATCCGCACAAACCACAAAATATTGTTAGTGATAAGGTGGTGTATACAGGTACCCATGACAATGATACCACGCGCGGCTGGTATGAAAGTCTTGCGCCTGATGTGCAGGTACAGGTGCGTGAGCGGCTTGGAGTTGAGTCAAGTGCTGACAATGAGCCAGCATGTGTCGATATAGTGGTTGATAAAATGATCGTGATGGCGATGCAGACTCAGGCGAGTCTGTGCATGATACCCATGCAGGATATTCTGCATCTGGATTCATCTGCCCGGATGAATGTGCCTGGCACGATCGATACAAACTGGGAATGGGCATTTGAATGGCAGCAGCTTGAGCGTGTTTCTGTTGTTGATTTGCGACAACTAATAGAGAAATCTGATCGGCTGGTAGATTATGACATTTGAAATAGCGAACAAAATCCAACAGGGTGCGTATCACGATCCCTTTGAATGGCTGGGTCTGCATTCTGGCCGTGATGGTTATGTGGTGCGGGAATTTATGCCCAACGCCAGTAGCGTTGAGCTGGAAGGTGTTGGTCCCATGCAGAGGATTGAAGGCACCGATAGTTTTGTCTGTGAAATGACAGAAAAACAGTATACCGAGTTACCAGCGCACTATCGTGTGAGCTGGCTGGAAAAAATTAATGGTCATAGCTACAGCATGGTCTCGCCTTACAGTTTTCTACCGATACTCAGTGAATATGATCTGAATCTTTTTTCGGCGGGGCAGCACTTACACATATATAAAATTCTTGGTGCAACTCTGAAAACCATTGATGACGTAGCAGGTTGCCTGTTCGCAGTCTGGGCGCCGAATGTTAAACGGGTAAGTGTTATAGGCGATTTTAATGGCTGGCATGGACTGCGCCATCCTATGCGAAATCGTGGTTCATCTGGTGTATGGGAACTGTTTATTCCCGGGTTATGCGCAGGCGACAAGTATAAATTCGAAATACGCACCAGCAACGATAGCATTCTGTATAAAAGTGATCCTTATGCGCGCGCTATGAGCATGCGTCCGGACACGACCAGCCTGGTTCCATCTGCAGAAGTGTATGACTGGCGCGATGCTGACTGGCTGGATCATCGTGCCGGACAGCATTGGCTGCATGAACCGATGTCGATTTACGAAGTGCATCTCGGATCATGGCGTCGACATGAGGATGGCAGTTTTTTGTCGTATACAGAACTGGCCGAACAGCTGGTGCCGTATGTGCGTGATCTGGGCTACACCCATATTGAATTATTACCCATTACTGAGCATCCGCTTGATGAGTCATGGGGGTATCAGGTGTGCGGTTATTATGCACCGACATCAAGACACGGTAGTGCTGATGAGTTTCGCTATTTTATCGATACCTGCCATGCCAATGGTATAGCAGTATTGCTCGACTGGGTGCCAGCGCATTTTCCGCGCGATGATTTTGCGTTGGCCAGGTTCAACGGCGAAGCCTGTTATGAATATAGCGACCCCAACAAAGGCGAGCATCAGGAGTGGGGTACGCTGATATTTAATTATAATCGTAATGAAGTGCGCAATTTTTTGATTGCGAATGCGGTGTACTGGATTGAAGAGTTTCATATCGATGGTTTGCGTGTCGATGCGGT
This sequence comes from uncultured Thiotrichaceae bacterium, assembly GCA_964425515.1. Lineage (GTDB taxonomy): Bacteria > Pseudomonadota > Gammaproteobacteria > SZUA-229 > SZUA-229 > JASBSR01. The sequence continues at coordinate 14,587 of CAYRNH010000007.1, forward strand.
GGCTTCAATGCTATATCTGGATTACTCGCGTAAACATGGTCAGTGGACGCCGAACATGTTTGGTGGTCGAGAGCACCTTGAGGCGGTGGATTTTATACGCAGACTCAATGAAGTTGTGCATTCTGAATATCCGGGCGTGCTCACGCTGGCCGAGGAAAGCACAGACTGGCCTATGGTGTCACGACCGACCAGTATGGGCGGTCTGGGTTTTTCCATGAAATGGAATATGGGCTGGATGCACGATACTCTTGACTACATGCAATCAGACCCCGTGTATCGGCGTTTTCATCAGAATCAACTGACCTTTAGTCAACTATACGCCTATAACGAAAATTTTGTGTTGCCACTGTCACATGACGAAGTGGTGCATATGAAACGCAGTATGCTGGACAAGATGCCCGGTGATGTCTGGCAAAAATTTGCGAACCTTCGTATTCTGTATGCCTATCAATACGCTCACCCTGGTAAAAAACTTTTATTCATGGGGGGTGAGTTCGGTCAGTGGAATGAGTGGGATGAAAGTAAATCCATAGACTGGATGGTGTCAGGAATGGATAAACATTCTGGTTTAAGCAACCTGCTGCGCGATCTGAATCATTTATATCGTAATCAACCCGCATTGCATGCTTTTGATTTTAATGCCGAAGGTTTTCAATGGATTACTTGCGATGATGAGGCCAATTCAATACTGGCATTTTTGCGAAGATCTTTGCATGAGTCTGTTGTCTGTGTATTTAATTTTACGCCGGTGCCACGTGAAAATTATAAAATCGGCGTGCCTGAACGTGGCGCATATGTTGAGCTATTAAATACCGATGCAAACTTCTATGGCGGCGCCGGTCTTGGCAATGGTGGTCGCGCTGAAACACTTGATCATCAAGAACATGGGTTTGAGTATTCGCTGAGTTTGACCTTGCCGCCATTGTCAGGCCTGATATTGCAGAAGGTCTAGTTGAATGAAAATACTATTTGCTGCAAGCGAAGCCTATCCTCACATCAAAACTGGTGGCCTGGGTGATGTTGTACATAGCTTACCCATTGCGCTGAACGCACTCGGAGATGATGTGCGTCTGGTGTTGCCTGCATATCGAGATGTGCTGTATTCAATGAGCAGTTTTCATGTTGTGTCCAGTTTTACTGTTCCAGGTGTGGGAGTGAATCATCAGGTCCAGATACTGGAAGCGCAATCTGAAGTTTCTGCTGGGCATCTTTATTTAATCGATATTCCTGCACTATTTGATCGACCGGGTAACCCCTATGTGAGTCATGATGGAAATGTGTGGCCGGATAATGCTGAGCGCTATACCGTGTTTAGCCGCGCAGTAGCCATACTGGCAACACAGGTTTCTGAGCTCAACTGGAAACCCGATGTGATTCATTGTCACGATTGGCAAACTGGGCTGGTGCCCGCATTTATAAGTGAGATGCCTGAGTCGCCTAAGACCGTTTTCACTATTCACAATTTGTCATACGACGGCTATTTTTCGCAGCACGATTTCAGGCAGTTGCATTTACCAGATGCGTGGTGGACTCCTGACCAGGTCGAGTTTTATGGTGGCTTTTCGATGCTAAAAGCAGGGCTGGTATTTTCTGATCACGTTACGACCGTAAGCCCAACCTATGCAAAAGAAATATGTACACCTGAATTTGGTTATCGCTACGATGGTATTTTGCGTCATCTGAGTGGAAAATTGAGTGGTATATTGAACGGCATTGACAAGCAAATTTGGGATCCGAGTACTGATAGTTATGTCGCAGCAAAATATAGCGTAAACCGAAATCGCATTCCAGCAAAGCTTAAAAACAAAACTGAGTTATTAAAGCTGGCGGGTTTTCAGGAGCAATCAGCGCCATTGCTGGGGTTCATTGGACGTCTGGTTTCTCAAAAAGGCATTGATCTAATTATTGGTATGTTGCCTGAATTGTTTGAACATAGCGCGGCGCGTCTTGTCGTGCTCGGTGCGGGTGATAAAGTGTATGAGGATGATTTGTTGTTGCTGGCAAAAAAATATCCAGATCGCCTGCATGTTCACATTGGTTATTCTGAACCACTTGCTCACAAGATTGAAGCCGGTTGTGATATGTTTTTGATGCCATCACGATTTGAACCCTGTGGTCTGAACCAGATGTATAGTCTGCGCTATGGTACTCCGCCCGTGGTAAATCATACCGGCGGCCTTGCGGATACTGTTGTTGGGGTAAACGCCGAAACTCTGAAGAGTAAGACTGCTAATGGTTTTGTGTTCCACTCTGCTGATATCGCAGCATTGCTAGACGTAACACTAAGCGCGGTTGAATTGTATGGTAAGCCTCGGGTTTGGCAACAGATTTGTCGAACAGCCATGCTTCAGGAGCTGGGTTGGGATGCCAGCGCGAAAGAATATCAGAAATTATACAGAACAAATATTGAGGCGGTGACATGAGAAAAAGTGATCAGACGAAAATCGTTACTTCAACGGTCATCGAACCTATACCTGGAGGGGCTTGCTCCCTGTCAGAGAGTTTTAATCTGTATTTAAGAAATCATCTTGGACATTTTGCAGGCTTCATACCGTACTATTTTTATGAGGCAATGGCGTTGACCGTGCGCGGTCGCATTATGAGTAACTGGCATGCAACCTGGAAACGACACAATCAGCCGCAGGTGCGCCGTGCGTATTATCTGTCACTGGAGTTTTTGATCGGCCGCGCATTGGGCAATCATGTGCTCAATATGGATATCGAACAATCAGCACGAGATACCTTACTGGAGTTTTCGGCGAACCTGGAAGACGTGATTAACCAGGAACCGGATGCGGGTCTGGGTAATGGCGGCCTGGGAAGGCTGGCGGCCTGCTTTATGGATAGTTGTGCCACGCTAGATCTACCTGTGCTTGGATACGGTTTGCGTTATGAATACGGCATGTTCAAGCAGGACATTGTCGATGGTCAGCAGATTGAAGAGCCGGATCACTGGCTACGTGATGGCAACCCTTGGGAAATTGCTCGACCAGAATTTGAGCAGGCTATTCACTTCGGCGGTCGCACCGAAACATATCATGATAATGAGGGTGTGGAACGTACACGCTGGATTGAGACTAACGATATTGTTGCAATACCACACGACATGCCAATTTCAGGTTATCGCAATGAGACCGTTAATACGCTGAGATTGTGGAAAGCAACCGCCAGCGAAGTGTTTTCACTCGAAGATTTTAACGCAGGCAGCTATGCCGATGCTGTAGAAGCAAAGAATGATGCAGAACACATTAGTATGGTGTTGTACCCTAATGACGCTAGCGAAAATGGTAAGGAGCTTCGACTCAGGCAGCAGTACTTTCTGGCGTCGGCGAGTATCAAGGACGTTTTGCGCATCTGGGAACGCAGTAACGGCAATCAGTATGACAATTTCGCTGAATATAATGTTTTTCAGTTGAATGACACTCATCCTACAATCGCTGTCGCAGAACTCATGCGCATTCTGGTCGATATCAAGAGACTGGATTGGGATAGTGCCTGGAATATTACAACTCACACCATGGCGTACACAAATCACACTTTATTACCCGAGGCACTGGAAACCTGGCCGGTTGCCATGATGGAAAGGATGCTGCCACGATTAATGGAAATTATTTATTTAATCAACCAGAAATTTATGCGCGAGGTGGCATTGAAATGGCCCGGTGATCATGACCGCCTGACGCGCATGTCGATCATTGAAGAAGATCATGGCAGACGAGTGCGGATGGCGTATCTTGCGATTGTCGGTAGCTTTTCAGTCAATGGTGTTGCCGATCTACATTCGAAACTGTTAGCTTCAGGCCTGTTCAGGGATTTCTATGAGCTCTGGCCTGAGAAATTTAACAACAAGACCAATGGCGTGACTCCGCGTCGTTGGTTGGCGCATGCAAATCCTTTGTTACGCGAATTTCTCACCGAGAGCATTGGTCCCGACTGGGTCGCGGATCTCAGTCATATTAAAAAAATCGAACATGCGCTGAATCAGGAGCCGGCTGCATTCATGCAACGATGGGATGATATTAAGCAGAAAAACAAGCAACGACTGGCTGATATGGTGCTGGCAGAGTGTGGTGTCAGTTTTGATATCCACGCCCTGTTTGATGTACAGGTGAAGCGTATTCATGAATACAAGCGACAATTGCTCAATATTCTGCATGTGATTCATCTTTATAACAGAATCAAGAAAGGTGACACAGCAAACTGGACGCCGCGCTGTGTGCTTTTTGGTGGCAAGGCCGCACCCGGGTATCACATGGCAAAACGGATTATTAAGTTGATCAATAATGTTGCTGCTACGGTAAATAGCGACCCGGACGTGGGTAATTTACTTAAGGTTGCTTTTATACCTAATTATAATGTGTCACGAATGGAAATTATTTGTCCAGGAACTGATCTGTCGGAGCAGGTGTCTACAGCTGGAAAGGAAGCATCTGGCACTGGAAATATGAAGTTCATGATGAATGGCGCGATAACAATTGGTACCTACGATGGGGCTAATATTGAAATCCTGGAAGCAGTAGGCGAGGATAATTTCTTTTTGTTTGGCCTTAGAGCAGAAGAAGTCGAGACGATGCGACAGCAATATCAGCCCCAGGCTGTTATTGATGGTGATGAAGAAATAGCAGAAGTCATGAATTTGCTCGAGTCGGGCCACTTCAATTTGTTTGAAGAGCATATTTTCGATGATATTATTTTTTCGCTTAAAAGCCCGCATGATCCGTGGTTAACGCTGGCTGATTTGCGTAGCTACATCGATTGTCAAAAAGAAGTATCCAGTTTTTTTCAGGATCGCGAAGCATGGATACGCGCCAGTATACTGAATTGTAGCAATAGTGGTTTTTTCTCAACTGACAGAACAATGCAGGAATACAATGCAGACATCTGGAAGCTATAAACAATGCATGTGGAAATGAGGGCGCTGCTTTGGTAACAATGAATCAGTCAATTGATGATACGGCCGATCCAACCAATATTGTTATTTTTGGTGCGACTGGGGACCTGACCAAGCGTAAGTTGATACCCGCATTGGTGCGAATGATTGATTGCGGTCTGGTGCATACCGATAGCCGTATTATAGGCGTTATTCGTTCACAGACACATAGTGAGTGGTTGCAATTAATACGTGATGGTTTGAATCAATATTCACCACGTATTTCTCTCACTGATGAACAGTGGGAAATATTTTCTTCACGCATGAAGACCGTTTCTGGTGATCTATCAGAGCAGCATACATACAATGATATTGGTACAGCGCTTGAATTGCTTGGAGGCAAAAAAAATGCCATGTTTTACTGCGCTATTCCGCCCGCATGGTATGGTCGTGTTGCTTGCGGTTTAAGTGAGGCTGGTCTGATCAATGAGCAGGACGGTTATCGGCGATTGGTGATCGAAAAACCATTTGGCATGGATCTCGAGTCCGCACATGCACTCAATCATGAGTTGCTGTCAGTGTGTAGTGAAAAACAGATATATCGTATTGATCATTATCTTGGTAAAGAAAGCGTACAGAACCTTCTGGTCTATCGATTTGCCAATAGTATCATGGAGCCTTTATGGAACCGTAACTACATAGATAGTGTGCAAATATCTGCTTCAGAGACGCTTGGTATCGAGTATCGGGCGGGGTACTATGAGCAATCTGGTGCTTTGCGCGATATGATTCAAAGTCATCTTATGCAGGTTATGACACTGGTTGCTATGGAACCGCCTGTGGAATTTACCGCTGATGCGGTGCGCGATGAAAAAATGAAAGTGCTGCGTGCAATACATCGTTTCAAGGCTGAGGATATTGATAAGCTAACCGTTGCTGCTCAGTACGCCACTGGCTATGTTAATGAAGAAGCTGTTCCCGCCTATGTTCGTGAAGAGGGGGTATCGCCTGACTCTTCGACGGAAACTTTCGCGGCGGTTCGCTTTGAGATTGATAACTGGCGTTGGCAGGGTGTACCATTTATTTTATGGTCTGGTAAGCGTATGCAAAAAAAAGTATCAGAGGTCATGATTCGTTTCCGTAAGCCCCCTTTCAATCTGTTCGACAGTCACGCTTCGATTCCGCTTGCAAACTCACTGGTATTTCGATTGCAGCCCGATGGTGGTGTGGCATTGCGATTGAATGCCAAAAAACCAGGTTTGACAACAGACAATGAATCTCTGGTAATGCGTGCGCCCTATGCGGATGATGAAGAAAGTGTCGCTGATGCTTATGAAGTTCTCATGCACGATGTACTTATTGGTGATGAAACTCTGTTTTCACGTTCTGACGAGGTTGAAGAGTCATGGTCGTTGGTCGAACCTATACTGCAAGCCTGGAAAGATCGGGTTTCTGTTGATCGCTACCGCGCAGGCACGTGGGATGTCCCGGATATGGATGATCTGTGTCGTGACTGTGTTGGCGGCTGGCATCTACCTGGCTGAATATGCATAGTTTTAACTGCTATAAAGACTCGGAATCAGTTGCGCACGCTGCTGCGAATTACATCTATAAAGAGATCAGGATTTTTCTGGCAGAAAAAAATCTATGCCATATTGCGCTCCCAGGTGGTTCCACTCCAGCGAGATGCCTTGAGCTATTGGCACTAAAAAACCTGCCCTGGGACAATATTCATTGTTATATAGGTGACGAACGCTGCCTGCCTGTCGGTGATGCTGAGCGCAATGACACCATGATACAAGATAAGCTCTGGTCACGTGTGGAAATACCTGAACAGAATGTGCACGTGATTGAGGCAGAACGTGGTGCTGACGCTGCCGCGAGTTTGTACACGGGTGTAGTCAATGCCTCTGGACGTTTAGATATCGTTGTACTTGGAATGGGAGAGGATGGTCACACCGCTAGCCTGTTTCCTGATAATCCCGCTCTCGATGACACGCGTGCTGTAGTGCCTGTCTATAATGCGCCAAAACCACCGCCTGAGCGTGTTTCACTAGGTATGCACACACTGCGGGCTGCTGCGCATCGTGTGGCACTGGTGACCGGCAGTGGTAAACGTGATGCCATGACGCAGATAATGTCGGGATCATTAGATTTACCGATTGCGCAATTGGGCAGTATCTGCTGGTTTCTTGACGAATCTGCCAACGCTGAGTCCCGCTAAGCGATTTCTGAGCGGGTGCTTAATATTACAATTAACACGAGGAGTACGGATTTATGCAATTGGGCATGGTAGGTTTGGGTCGTATGGGTGCCAATATGGTGCGACGACTGATGCGTGATAAACATGATTGTGTTGTTTATGATCCGGATGCGCAGGTAGTGAAAGGACTGGTGGCCGAAGGTGCAACCGGTTCGTCGAGTTTGCAGGAACTGGTTAATACCATGCAAACTCCGCGAGCGATATGGCTGATGATACCGAGTGCGCTGGTTGATAAAGTGATTGCTGAACTGGCGCCGATGCTGTCAGCCGATGATATTATTATAGACGGTGGTAATTCCTATTATAAGGACGACATTATTCGCGCAAAAGCGCTAGCTAAAGATAGTTTGCATTATCTTGATGTAGGTACCAGTGGTGGTGTCTGGGGGCTGGAACGTGGCTATTGTATGATGATCGGAGGTGACACGCAGGCAGTATCACGTTTGCAACCTGTGTTCACTAGTCTTGCACCTGGTCTGGGTAGTATTGATCGTACCGAAGGTCGCAAAGGTGATGCATCTACTTCTGAGCAGGGTTTTTTGCATTGTGGCCCGGCTGGTGCGGGGCATTTTGTTAAAATGGTACACAACGGTATTGAATATGGCTTGATGGCAGCCTACGCAGAAGGTTTTAATCTTTTGCGCCATGCGAATGTGGGTCTCGACTCGCATGCGACAGATGCTGAAACTACACCATTGCGTGATCCTGATGAATTCAAATATGAAATTGATGTTGCCGAAGTGGCCGAAGTCTGGCGCAGAGGCAGTGTAGTGTCTTCCTGGTTGCTGGATTTAAGTGCGCATGCTTTACTCGGAAACACCGAGCTGGATAATTTCAGTGGCAAAGTTTCTGATTCTGGTGAAGGCCGCTGGACCAGCATTGCTGCGATTGAATCGGGAACACCAGCACCGGTATTGACCGCTGCCTTGTTCAGTCGTTTCAGCTCTCGCAATGAAGATGATTATGCCAACAAGTTACTGTCAGCGATGCGTTTTGAATTTGGTGGTCACCACGAAAAAAATTAATACCTCATTGTAGCTTAATTGGGTCGACGATTTTAAAGGCTATATAGCTAGCCGCAAAAGACGCAAATAGCGCAAAAAGGTTGTTACTGTGTTTTACCTTTGCGAACTTTGCATATTTTGCGGCAGATATTTTTTGTCTTTCTGGCAGATACAGTAGACTGTCCGGATGCAACAAATTCTCAAAATGATAACTATAGTCAGATGCTGCCAATTACAATTAGCCTGCCTGTCGCCATTCTTCGTCAGCAACATACTCGGTCATGTTTGATGCTTTCATGGTGACCAGCTCTTCGGCACTGGTAGGGTGTATCGCCATAGTGTTGTCGAAATCAAGTTTGCGCGCGCCCATTTTCACTGCGACCGAAAATCCCTGTAACATCTCATCAGCATTGTCACCAATGATATGTATACCAACGACTATTTCGTCATCACCTGCACAGATTAATTTCATCGCTGTGGTGTTTTTCTGTGTTGTTAACGCATAGCGCATCGGGGTGAATTCGGTTTGATAAACACGTACCTTGTTATAACGCTGGCGTGCTTCGGCTTCATTTAAACCAACGGTGCCGATGGGTGGATGTGAGAACACCACGCTAGGAATGTTCTCGTAATCCACTTTGCTGCTGTGCTGATTGTCGAATAATCGCATGGCCAGTTTTCTGCCTGCCGCTACGGCAACAGGCGTTAATGCAGCCTTGCCGGTAATGTCACCGATGGCATATATACCTCTGACACTGGTGTTCTGATATTCATCTACCGAAACCATGCCATTGTTTAGAATTTTGACACCTGCGCTTTCAAGTTTCAGGCTGCGGGTATTCGGTGCGCGGCCGACTGCCCATATCACGCTATCAAATCCGGCGACGCTATGGCCGTCCTCCGACTGAACGGCAATCAGGTTATTGCTATTTGTCAGTGCGTTGACCTTAAATCCAGTTTCTATATGAATGCCCTGTGCACGCATTTCACGTGTCAAAACAGTGCTGATCATGTTATCAAAGCGTTCCATGATGCGATCTTCCAGTGCGAACAAGCTGACTTTAGAACCCAGTGCCTGTAACACGCCACCGAGTTCAACTGCAATATAGCCGCCACCTATAATTGCCACTTTTGAAGGTTGTTCGTTCAGTTGAAAAAAGCCATCCGATGTCATGCCCAGCTCTGCGCCTGGCACAGGCGGCACAATTGCCTGGCTACCAGTCGCAATGACAATATGCTCTGCGCTGTAATGAATGCCATTGACCGATACGGTCTGCGCGTCGACAAATTCAGCATGACCATTGATTCGTTCGATGGCATGTGTGCTGACATGATGATTCCAGTACTGGTTGATGTTGCCAATATACTGTTCGCGTTTATCAACCAGTGTTTTCCAGTCGGTACGCTTGCGTTCACTCGGGATGCCAAACCCACTTGCTTCATCAACTGCGTGCGCAAGCTGTGCTGCGTACCACATCACTTTTTTGGGCACGCAACCATTATTTACGCAAGTGCCACCGAGGCGTACAGCTTCGATCACGGCGACTTTTTTGCCAAGTTGTGCGGCTGTCTCAGCGACTGCAAGTCCGCCGCTGCCACCGCCGATAGCGATTAAGTCAAAATGTGTTTGCATAGTTTAAGTCCTGTGTTTGTTTTGCACTGTGGTGCTGAAGGCTCTCCCTCAAAAAGGGAGAGCCTGTTGCTCAGGCAGCTTTGTCGATTTGTGTTTTCATATAGTCCTGCAGTTCTTCGGAACCACCGATGTGCTCACCATTGATAAATATCTGTGGCACGGTGGCAGTTTTTGATATTGCACGTAGCGTGGCTTCTCTGTAATCACGATTCAGCACCAGTTCTTCATAAGTAATACCGGCATCATTCAGCATGCCTTTGGCACGCGCACAAAATTCACAGCCTTCGCGTGTAAACATGGCAACGTCCAGTGGTTTGCTGGCATCTGGTGCAATATAGGCCAGCA
>CAYRNH010000008.1:0-4865 GCA_964425515.1 uncultured Thiotrichaceae bacterium
GCGATCCTGATCTTCAATTTTTATCCGTTGACCGCGGTGATGATCGTGATGCTGGCATTACTTAACGATGGCGCCATCCTCTCCATTGCCTACGACAATGTGCATTACAAGGACGAGCCCGAGGCCTGGAACATGCCAATGGTGCTGGGCGTGGCCACGGTGCTCGGTCTCATCGGACCGGTTGCCGCTTTCGGTTTGTTCTATCTGGGCGAGCGTGTCTATCAGCTGGACCGTGCGCATATCCAGACACTGATGTATCTGATGCTATCGGTAGCCGGGCACCTGACGATTTTTCTGACGCGCACGCGCGGTCCGTTCTGGTCGATACGGCCCGCAAAGATCCTGCTGCTGGCGGTGTTCGGCACACAAATCATCGCGACCTTGATTGCGGTCTATGGAATATTCATGACGCCACTCGGCTGGGGCTGGGCCGGGTTCGTCTGGGGTTATGCGCTGATCTGGTTCCTCGTCAGCGATCGCGTGAAACTGCTTGCATACAGGGTCTTCGATCCCGCTGCCGCACCTCTGTTAGGCAGGAAAGCAGGACCTGTCGACATGACCCGGCAGATCAGCGAACGGGCCTATGATCTCTACGAGCAGCATGGCCACCGCGATGGCCACGCAGATCAGGACTGGCTTGAGGCAGAGCACGAGATTCGCAAAGATGAGGTGACAACAAACGTTACCCGAAACCCAAAGAACTAGCATGCTGGCTGATGAAGAGGCACCTGAATTTCAAGGTACAATAGTTTTGGCTAAAAGTAGTTTGCTCTATTGCCTGAGAGTCAGGCGTGTGGATTGCGTTGTCTGCTGAAGTTTTTTGAGACAATGTTTGATAAATCTCGTTATTCAGTATAGTTTTTTCGCATGGCTATGAAACTTGAAACTGTCGTTCCTTTCGGTCGTTCACTGGGTGAATATGTCAACATGTTCTCGCTGACCGGTGGTGATTTAAATAAAATGATTATCGGTGTGGGTGATGGGCCTGCCAGTTTTAATGCTGAGATGTTTGAACTGGGCAAGCTGGTGGTGTCTGTTGATCCCCTGTATGTTTTTCGCTCGGATGAAATAGAAGGGCGATTTTATTCGGTGGTTGACGATATTATTTCTCAGGTGACTGAGACACCCGACGACTGGGTGTGGTCCTTTCACCAGTCACCCGAACATCTCAAAGAGAATCGCATTGCTGCGCTGCGTCGTTTTGTGGCTGATTATGACAATGGCAGGAGCGATGGCCGCTATGTTGTCGGTGAGCTGCCAGATCTTGATTTTGATAATGATCAGTTCCAGCTTGCGCTGTGTTCACATTTTTTGTTTCTGTATTCGGAGCATCTGTCTTACGACTTTCATCTGGCGTCAGTCCTTGGCATGCTTCGCGTGGCATCGGAGGTTCGTATTTTCCCGGTCCTGACCTTGATGATGGGCGTATCTCCTTATGTTCAGATGCTGATAGATGACCTGACATCTCTTGGCTTTGCGGCAAATCTGGAAAAGGTGGATTATGAATTCCAGAAAGGCGGCAACCAGATGCTGCGTGTTCAAAAAATACCACGATAGTGAAATTAAGCCTGTGACAACTCTGTAAGTTATAAAAACCCATGTCCACGACAAAAACACGTGTGTTGCCTACCATGCTTCGGGCATTGCGGCATCGAAATTATCGGCTTTTTTTTAGTGGCCAGAGTCTGTCGCTTGTCGGTACCTGGATGAATCGTCTCGCGACGAGCTGGCTGGTGTGGCGGCTTACGCATTCAGTAGAAATGCTTGGCTTGCTCGGCTTTGCCGGCCAGTCCCCGACTTTTCTGTTTGCGCCGGTTGCCGGTGTCTGGGTGGACCGGCTGAATCGCCATCGGCTACTTGTGGCGACCCAGGCACTGTCAATGCTGCTGTCCTTTGTGCTGGCAGCGTTAATGTTTTCAGGTGCGATCCTGATCTGGGAGATATTCGTCCTGCAGGTGCTGCAGGGTATTACCAATGCCTTTGATATGCCCACGCGTCAGTCACTTGTGATTGATCTGATTGAAGACCGTGATGATCTATCCAATGCAGTTGCGCTGAATTCATTGATGGTCAACGGTTCGCGTCTGATCGGACCGAGTATTGCCGGCCTGCTGATCGCCTGGGTCGGTGAGGGCTGGTGTTTTTTCGCCGATGGTGTGAGCTATCTTGCCGTTATCGGATCTCTGCTCATGATCCGGATTAGCTTGCGCCCTCGCAACGGCAAGCAGAAAAAAGTGCTACACGAAATGTACGATGGATTCCGGTATGCGTTTGAGTTCACACCGATCCGGGCCATTCTGTTGTTGCTCGCACTGCTGGGGCTGGTGGGGATTCCATACCGAGTGCTGATGCCGGTAATCGCATCAGAGAGTTTGCATGGCAATGCCAATACGCTCGGTTTCCTCATGGGTGCTATGGGTATTGGAGCGCTGATTGGTTCATTGTATCTTGCGACACGCTCAAGCGTGCTGGGTTTGGGACGTCTGATCCCGATTGCAACCATGATCTTTGGCGCAAGCTTGATCGGTGTCGGCCTGTCTCACTGGTACTGGCTGTCGTTAGTGATTATGGTGACCACCGGGATTGGTTTTATGGTGCACCTGGCTGCCAGTAATACGCTCATCCAGACTCTGGTGCGCGAAGAAATGCGCGGACGGGTCATGGCGCTCTACACTACAGCTTTTTTGGGCATGGCTACTTTTGGCAGTCTGCTGGCCGGCGCTGTGGCTGGTCTTATCGGTGCTCCGAAGACACTGATGTCGGCCGGAATGATCTGTATCCTGGGCGCACTCATTTTTGCATATCAATTGCCGAAACTCCGGGCGGTGGTGCACCCAATTTATGTTGAGAAAGGTATCTTGCCGGTCGTGACCGAGAGTTTGCGTGATGCGACAGCAATCGAGGAAAAAGTTGGACAGTAAAAAACGGTTTACAGGAATGCCTGTTTGATGTGATTTAACACGATTGCAGTTTAATGAGTCCTGATGATTGCGTCTGGCTGTGCGTAGAGCGGACGAAAGGAGGGTATTTCCCGATGGGATAAAAATCGGGCACATTATAATAGGTGCTCGAACTCAATTCCTCTAAACTCTGGCTATTATTGTTATACCTATACAATCAAGGGAAGGGTGTTAGTCGATGTATGGTCCACTGAAGCAATGTTAAGACAATTTCTGAATAAAGCATTATCTCAACCTATTTTCAGAATCCAGATTCTGAGTTTTTTGATCGTTGCATTTCTGCCGATTATTTTTGTATCAATTAATATCTATCGCGTTGCCTGGGAAAACCAGTGGAACGAGATAAGAGAGAAGCATCAGTTGCTGGCTGAAAATATGGCTTCTCCGATTCTGAATTTCGTGACGTATTATCGCAACGCTTTATCTACTCTGGCGGAGAACGTCCCTGATGTTCCTGATAATTCTGATGCGTTGTTCAAGTTAACGAATAATACTCTGAAGTGGTATGATGATTTTCAGTGTATTTCTATTGTTGATAATAATAAAAAAACAATAGTGCTTGCGTATGACAATGCTAGCGGTAACCAGGCGACCGAGCGAAACATTGTTAACAGAAATAATGCAATATATAAGAAAACATTAGAGACCGGTAAAGCGCAAATATCGGGTATCACGCCGGGTAGTATCAATTCAATACCTGTCATTATTTTTACTCAACCGATACATGATAAAGAAAATAAAGTGATCGGTGTCATCATGGCTGAAGTAAAAACTGATGAGATCGTGCAGCTACAAAAAAATATACACTTTGGCAAAAGAGGGCATTCAGCTATTGTCGATCAGTACGGACATGTCATTGCGCACCCAAATCCTGAGTGGATGAAGACTATGCATGATATGTCTAAACTAAGTATCGTCAAAGCAATGATGTCGGGAAAAACCGGCGTAATGGAATTTTTCTCGCCATATGTGAAGCAGAATATGGTTGCAGGCTATGCCTCTATTCCAGGTCTTGGCTGGGGTATCATGGTGCCACAACCAAAATCTGAGGTGGAACGCCAGGTTAACAGGATCATGGAGTCCAATTTTTACTGGATTGCTGCAGGAGCTGTGCTGGCAATTACTCTGGCGATGTTACTGATTCGGTGGATTACCAAACCGATTAATGTATTGTCCAGTTCTGCAAAACGTCTGGCGGCCAATTCATTTGAAGGTTCGCTGCCTGAGGTTTCAAGTCATGTGCCGCGTGAAATAAAAACGCTGACGAATAGTTTAAATGAGCTGGTCAACGGCCTGCAGTCATCCCGAAAAGAAATAAAATCATTGAACGAGTCTTTGCAGTCACGCATTGATGAGGCTACCAATGATTTGAAAAATGCGAATACCCAGTTACAAAGGCTTGCAGATAGTGACCATCTGACCGATCTTTCTAATCGCAGGTATTTCGAAAGCACGCTTGAGAGTAGCATTTCTGGTGGCGATGCCGAAGACCTGAACATTTTATTGATAGATATCGATTATTTTAAATCGATCAATGACAAGTGTGGTCATGCGGCAGGTGATGCGGTTCTTGTTCAACTATCTGATGTGTTAGGCAGTGCGATGCGCGAAAATGACCTGCTGGCAAGATATGGTGGTGATGAGATTGTGGTTAAACTGAAATGCAGTGCAACGGTTGCCAGGGAGCGTGCTGAAACATTGCGAAAACGGGTTGAGGAACATGAATTCATCTGTAACGAGACGATTTTTCACGTCACCATAAGTATAGGTTTATTATGTGGCGCTGCCGGTGGCGCTGACATTGATGAGCTTATGAATATGGCCGATGCGGCATTATATAAAGCAAAACATTCCGGGCGTAATGTGGTTGTTGAATATTCCTCGGAAAATTAGCAAGCCGTTATC
>CAYRNH010000008.1:4965-14587 GCA_964425515.1 uncultured Thiotrichaceae bacterium
GTACGGAACCACCTGAATAAGATAACAAATGAATCTCAGGATTGTTAAAGCTGATTATCTCAATGAACAGCATGCCAGGGATATACCGATGTTGCTGGATCTTTACGCGTCCGACCCAATGGGCGGAGGTAAATCGCTTGACGAAGGTGTGAAAAATAATCTGGTTCGAGAATTGTCAAAATTGCCGCACGCGTTTTCGTTTATTGCTTATGTTGATGAGCGCCCAGCAGGGCTGATCAATTGTTTCGAAGGTTTTTCGACTTTTTTGTGTAAACCCTTAATCAACATTCACGATGTTGTGGTGCTTGATGAGTACCGGGGTAGTGGCATCGCCGGGAAGATGCTGGAAAAAGTCGAGCAGATTGCACGATCAAAGGGGTGCTGCAAACTGACGCTCGAAGTGCTCAGTAACAACGAAGCAGCCCAATCCGCTTATCAAAAATTCGGTTTTTCTGATTACCAGCTTGATCCCCAGGCCGGGACTGCAATGTTCTGGCAAAAGCTATTGTAAATAACTGTCAGCTTGTGAAATAAACTTAGCGTCATTGTTTCCTGAATAAAAAGGGGCGGCGACAATGAGGGCTGGTGAGCCCTGATTGTCGCCGCCCTTTATTTCAGCTATGAGCGTTTATGCAGCTTTCACGCCAGCCTGGGAACAGCTGACCCGCATCACCCGGTAACGATTCGAAGGTGCGGGTAAATTCATAATTCGCCTAATAATCATCTGGTTACCTCATAAATATCCATAGCACGGCAATGCCGTTCCCGAGGGGTATTTACATATCACGCAAAGCTATATAATATTGACAATCATTCTCATTATCATTCGCATTTAAAAGGTGGACGTATGAAATCAAATATACAGGGGATCGTTATCGCCGTGGCCTCATTGAGTGCCGTGGTGGCTCAGGCGGCCGAATACCCGATTGGTGTACCCGAGCAACGCTTCGGTATGGAAATCGGCGCGGTTTATCTGCAGCCGGTGCGCATGGAACCGGCGGGCATGATGCGGCCGGCGGACAAGTCTGATGTTCATCTGGAGGCGGATATCCACGCGCTGGATAGCAATCCGAATGGCTTTGCAGAGGGTGACTGGATTCCTTATCTGCAGGTGGATTATGAGGTCACCAGGCAAGGCAATAAGCAGGTCATCAAAGGCAAGTTCATGCCGATGACGGCCGATGACGGCCCACATTACGGTGACAATGTGAAACTGATGGGACCTGGCCGTTACCATGTTAAATACACTATCTATCCGCCCAATGCCCCCGAGAATCCCGATGGCCATCATTTCGGCCGACACACTGATCGTCTGACCGGTGTGCGCCCCTGGTTTCCCACCTTCAGTGTCGATTATGACTTTATTTTTGCAGGTATCGGTAAGAAAGGGGGCTATTGATACATGGCTGTTTATATTCGTGCGGCAAAGCCGCGCTGGCGGCTCGCGCTCGTTCTGGGAATGATCGCTCTGGTGCCGCTCAACGCGCTTGCTGCGACGCCTTCAAACCAGAACTTGCAAACGAAACTGGATGCGCTGGACGCGCGGGTCAAGAAACTGGAACAGGACAAAGCAGAACTGGAACATGCTTTGTCAGGGCAATACATCAGTGCCTATGAGCCGGAACTGTCGTCCCGGCTCAAAGCCGTGGAGTCTCAGGCCAATAGTTATAAAAAAGCTGTCGGTACCGTAGAACGTCTTGAAGGTATCGAAACCAGCGCTGGCCTGACTATGATGGGACAGAAATTGCTGGACTCGATACCCGGTAATCAGAAAGATGGCGAACTCAATTACCGGGCGGATGTCACCGTGACTCTGCCGGGCGGAGAATTTGGGAATGCGACGGGATTTATTTTTACGCATTTCCGCATGGGCCAGGGACTGGGTCTGGAAAATCCCGACGGTGCTTTCAGTTCTCTTAATTCCACCAGCTTCCAGCGACCCGGTAACACAGCTTCCGACAGTACCGTATTGTTGGCGCAGGCATGGTATCAACTGAATGTGCCACTGCCATTGGGTGGCAATCCGGATCTTTCGCGTAGCCACATGGAATTCAATGTTGGCAAGATGGATCCGTTTGCATTCTTCGACCAGAACGCGGTGGTCGATGACGAGACCCGCGGTTTCGTCAACCAGGCTTTTGTACATAATCCCTTGCTCGATATCAGTGGTGACATCGGCGTGGACGAGTTCGGTTTTTCGCCAGGTTTGCGCTTTGCTTATATCAATGAGACTTCTGATCCACAGACCTATGGTTTTTCTGTTGGCCTGTTCGCCGCAGGTGATGGTGCGAGTTATAACGATTCTTTCAATTCACCTTTTGTGATTGCACAGGCGGAGACGCATCAGCGTTTCTTCGGCCTGGATGGAAATTATCGTCTTTATGTCTGGCGCAACAATCAGGGTATAGATTATGACGGGGTAACGACTGATCACAGTGGTGTCGGTTTAAGCATGGACCAGCGCATGGGTGACTATACCCGGTTGTTCGCGCGTTATGGCGTTCAGACCCATGGCAAGGTGCGATTCGATCAGGCACTGACGCTGGGATCGGAGTTCGGCGGTAGTTACTGGAACCGGGGTGCCGATGCTATTGGTGTGGCGCTGGGCTGGCTGAAAACGAGTGACGATTTTCGTCGTGATTCGTTAACCGTGGATGCTAATGGCGATACTGTGCCGGATTACGGTTACCGGGCCAGCGGTGCGGAGCAATTGACGGAACTCTATTACCGCTATCACTTTAATAAACAGGTCGCTTTGTCACCCAACCTGCAGTTGATTCGTAATCCCGGTGGTAACGATCAGGCCGACGATGTGAAAGCAGCCGGTGTGCGTTTGCAGATCAATTATTGACAGGGCACGGATCAAGTTGCCATTCATTCAACAATACCAGGTGAGCTTATGAAATATCAAACAGCAATCAATCAGGATCAGTGGAATATTACTTTCAGTCTGGTAACCGCATTATTGTTCGCCCTGTTTATGTTGTGCTATGCCGGGAACAGCCAGGCAGCGGGTTTGCCTGCTTACAGGCTGACGGTTAAAGACGGCCATTTCATTCCGGAAACGGTTGAGGTCAAGGCGGGTGAGCGTTTCAAGATTGTGGTGCATAACGCGGGCCCGGGTCCGGAAGAGTTCGAGAGCAAGGAGTTGCGCAAAGAATCGGTACTGGCGGAAGGGGTAACGCGTTCGGTGGTGTTTGCACCGTTGAAACCGGGCACGTATTCCTTTTTTGGTGAGTTTCATCCCGAGACTGCCAAAGGGCAGATCGTTGCCAGATAACAGGAGATCGTTTCATGGCTAATGTCATCTTCATCGTCTGGCGTGAAAGCGTCGAAGCCATACTGGTGATCGGTATTCTTTACGCCTGGTTGAACAGTCGCGAGGAAGCGGCACAAGGCAAACGTTTTTTGTGGGCGGGTGTGCTGGCAGGTATCGGTGTGGCGATGGTATTGGCCAGCATCATGCTGAAAGTGCAGAGCGAACTGGCGGGGGCGGCGCTGGAGTATTTTCAGATCGCTATCATGCTGGTGGCTGCTGCACTGATCGTGCAAATGGTGTTCTGGATGCGTAAACGCGGGCGCACCCTGAAGCGTGAACTGGAAGCCGGGATGGAGCGCGCCGCTAACGAGTCCAACTGGTGGGGCATGACTATCCTGGCGGCATTGGCGGTCGGGCGCGAGGGTGCAGAGACCGTGGTCTTTCTTTATGGTTCGGGTATGGCGCAGACCGGGATGGCGAAGATGCAGTTTCTGGCTGCCGCGGCTCTGGGTTTCGCATTGGCGTTACTAACTTTCTGGTTGTTGTCGCGCAGCAGTCGTTTCCTGTCGTGGAAAGTGTTTTTTCGTTTCAGTGAAATCATGTTGCTGTTACTGGCCGGCGCACTGTTGGGCGATGGTGTCGATCGCATGATCGGCATGGGCTGGTTGCCGCCTTTGATCGATCCGATGTGGAACACTAGCTTCCTGCTGGATGATAGTACTCGCTTCGGAGGCCTGGTGTCCGCCTTTACCGGTTACCGTGCACAGCCGGCCTTGTCACTGTTGCTGGTTTATGCAGCGTACTGGATCAGCATGATCACCATGCTGCGCCGACCGGCCGTTTCTAAATACAACAAATAATCGTTATGAACGCTGCTGAACAACTGAATTGTTCCTCGACACCTCGTCCTTTACTGGCAAAGTTGGGCGATGCCATGGCGCGTCATCGCCGCGTTATTCAGGGAGTGCAATGGCTCGTGGTGCTGTTTTATTTGAGCCTGCTAATCTATCCCGCCTTTTTACCTTTGCCCAAAGAATATGTGCATCTTTATGACAATCTGATTCTGTTCGCCCAGTTTATTTTCTGGGGTATCTGGTGGCCGTTTGTCATGGTTAGCATGATGTTGCTGGGTCGGGTCTGGTGCGGGGTATTTTGTCCGGAAGGCGCTTTATCTGAATGGGCCAGCCGCCACGGTTTGGGGCGAAAAATTCCACGCTGGATGCGCTGGTCCGGCTGGCCGTTTGTAGCCTTTGCCATGACGACCTTATACGGGCAACTGGTGAGCGTTTACGAATACCCCAAGGCCGCATTACTGGTGCTGGGTGGTTCCACGGTGGCGGCGATGATCGTCGGGTTTATCTATGGCCGCGGCAAGCGCGTATGGTGCCGGCATCTGTGTCCGGCCAATGGTGTGTTTGCTATTTTGTCACGCCTGGCGCCTATTCACCTGCAGGTGGATCGGGATGCCTGGCGGGCTGCGCCTCATCGTACCCCGGCGGTCGATTGCGCGCCGTTGATCAATATTCCTCACATGACCGGCAACAGTGCCTGTCATATGTGTGGCCGCTGTAGCGGACATCGCGATGCTGTTACTTTGACTACGCGCTCTCCCAATACGGAAGTGCTGGACCTGCCGGACCGTGAAGTGACACGCTGGGAAGTGATGACCCTGGTGTTCGGTGTTTTCGGCATCGCCCTGGGCGCTTTTCAATGGACGGCCTCGCCCTGGTTCATCACCATGAAGCAGCAGGCGGCGACCTGGCTGATCAATCACAACAGTTTTACTTTGTTGCAGGACAATGCGCCCTGGTGGTTGTTGACCCACTATCCCGAGGTTAATGATGTGTTCAGCTGGCTTGATGGACTGTGCATTCTGGCCTACATCGGTGCTACCGCATTACTGGTGGGGGGCGTCATCCTGATCATGTTGTGGTTGGCAGAATGCCTGCTCGGGGTGAGCGGCAGCATGTGGCGACTGGCGTATGGACTCACGCCGCTGGCCGGTATCAGTGTCTTCATGGGGCTGTCCGGGCTGACGGTCAGCATGCTGACCGGCGAACACATCAATATGAGCTGGGTCCCGGGCGTGCGCATTGCACTGCTGGTTCTTGGAGTGAGCTGGAGTGCGTGGCTAGTATGGCGCATGGTCAGTGAGATCGCGACACCGATGTGGAATCGGCTGGCCGCAACCTTCTTGGTCACATTGGGCGGTGGCCCAGTGGTGATGTCATGGGTGTTTCTGTATTTTATCTGGTGAGTATTACCCGACCTCCAGTTAAGCTCACCAGAGAATTAAGCTGTTCAAACAGACATTAATGACGGCAGCACAATACTGCTTTTGAGTCCAATTATCGATCAGGGATTGCTACTGGTCGCGAGGGGGTCTGTTTCCTGAATAAAAAAGGGCGGCGACATGAGGGCCGGTAAGCCTTCATTGTCGCCGCCCTTGATTTCAGCTATAAGCGTTTATGCAGCTTTCACGCCCAGCTTGTCGCGCCAGCTCGGGAACAACTGGTCGGCATCATGCGGGAATGATTCGAATGCACGTGCGAACTCATGGTGCTCTTTCGCGTATTCGACCGGATCAGCACCGGCTTTCCAGCACTCGTAGGCCTGGCGTAGTGATATAGCGCCAGCAGCGGGAGAGTCGATGTGACCGTACGAACCACCGCCGGCGGTGTTGACGATATTGCCGTGGCCCAGGTTCTCGAAGAAGCCTGGCAGACGCAGTGCGTTCATACCACCGGAGATGATTGGTGTGGTCGGTTTCATGCCATACCATTCCTGGTGATAGACCGGACCATCGCAACTGTCACGCTCAATCATGTAAGCGATAACGCGATCATCCGCACCACCTTCCATCTTGCCGTAACCCATCGTGCCCACGTGAATACCGGAAGCACCCTGCAGGCGAGACATCTTGGCCAGCACAAAAGCGGTGTAACCGCGAACCGAGCTGGGTGAAGTGATCATGCCGTGACCGGCGCGGTGATAATGCAGGTACTGGCTGGCGTACTGGCGGCGGGCGGTGGTGATCATACCGGGACCACCGACGAAACCATCAACCAGAAAGGCCAGCTTGTCAGCATCCGGACCGAAAGTTTCCAGTGCGAAATCAGCGCGGGCACACATTTCATAATGGTCATCTGCGGTGATGTTCATCGAAAACAGTTTGGCTTCACCGGTTTCATCCATGGCGCGCTTCATCGAATCATACACCAGTGGCATGGTTTCCTTGATGGGTGCGAACACCTGATTACCCTGGGGTTCGTCGTTCTTGATGAAATCGCCACCCAGCCAGAATTGATAAGCGGCTTCGGCAAAAGGCTTCGGACGCAGGCCCAGTTTGGGTTTAATAATCGTGCCTGATATATAACCACCGTCCTTGACCGGACGACCGAGGATACGCCACAGGTCTGAAATATCTTTAGCAGGGCCGTCGAACATCTGGATGGCGCGGGGCGGGACAAAGAAGTCGATCATCTGGCCGTACTCGATGTCACCCATGCCCTGGTTATTACCAATGGTCAGGGTCAGGAAAGAGACCATCATGAAACGGCCGTCGGTAACGTTGCGATCGAACAGTTCCAGCGGATAGGCGATGCGCATGTCTTCGCTGGCTTCATCGATGTGATATACCAGCGCATCAACGCCCTTGGTGAAATCGTCGGTGGTGGACACCTCAACATTGGTACCGGTGGAAGATTCGGCAGCGAAATGCGCGGCGGCTTCGAGATAGCCATGGCCGGACTTCGGCTTCATTTTATACGCCACCAGAATGTGTTTGCCACCTGCAATCAGGTCTGCTTCTTTCAGGTCGAGATTGGCGTAGCGGCTGGATTGATCGTGAGCCATAGGGTTCTCCAAATAAGTTGCTTATGATTCGTAAAATTCGGAAAACACTATAAATGATATGGCTTATAAGTTATATTCAGAACTATTAAGACTATCTAAAACTATTTCTTATGGTTAGACCGACACTACGCCAACTTGAAATTCTCGACGCAGTTGCTCGATGTGAAAGCTTTTCCCGCGCCAGCGCTGAGCTGCACCTGTCACAACCTGCGGTATCCATGCAAATCAAGCAGTTAGAAAAGACACTGGGCATGCCCTTGTTCGAGCACATGGGCAAGCAGATACACCTGACCGAAGCAGGGCAGGATACGCTGAACACCGGTCGCGCTATCGAACGTGAACTTGCCAATCTGGAGCATACCCTGGCGGATCGGCAGGGATTGAAAGGCGGCACGCTGACAGTATCAGCGGCCAGTACTGCCAGTGTATTTACGGCACGCCTGTTGGCATTGTTTCGTACCCAGCACCCGGATGTGCGTATCAGTCTGAATGTGGTCAACCGCGAAACCCTGTTGCAGCATCTGAGCGAAAACAGCGTCGATCTGGTACTCATGGGCACGCCGCCAGAAGGTCACGATCTGGCGGCACAGCCTTTTATGGACAATCCGCTAGTGGTGATCGCAGCGACCAGCCACCCGCTGGCAGGCGTGGCGAACATCTCGCTCGATCGCCTGGTCGAAGAACCACTGATCGGACGCGAGCAGGGCTCGGGGACACGCAGCGCGCTGGAAAAATTTCTCGCAGACCATGGTCACACTTTCAAAGCGGCCATGGAAATGAACAAGAACGAAGCGATTAAACAGGCAGTAGAAGCCGGTCTGGGGCTGGGTGTGGTGTCACTGCACACGGTTCAGGCGGAACTGGTGTCTGGTCAGTTGTGCGTGCTGGATGTACAGGGATTTCCATTAAAACGGCAATGGTATCTTGTACAACGTGAAGGCAAGCGCCTGAGCTCTGTAGCATCCGCGTTTACGCAACTGGTATTGAAAGAGGCAGAGCGTTTCAAGAGTTACATATAAAATGGCGGGCGCAGTATGAAAAAACTGACCAGCAATACATTTCGCATGTAAGTCTGCAAGGTACATTGAGTTACTAAAAGCCGTTATCTAAAAGTTCCGGATTCGAAATGATTGTGTAACAGGTGTCAGTACTTTTAAACGTGAGCGGATCACAAGTTCCAGACGAAAAAAAACCCGGGTCAAAAACCCGGGCTAAAAATCCCCAGACGAAAAATCTCGTAAACCCCTGGGTTGAGGAGACTGCTTCTTTAGTCTGTTGACCCGGCACCATGCCGGGTCAATAAACTGATCATAAAAAATTCTGCATCATCCCTGATAGCGTGCTGTCCTTAAAACTTGATGATGTAACCAGCAGAAAGTGCACTGACATTTTTACCCATTGCAGTCGTGTATTTCTGGTCATGTCCATTGCCCATCACATATGCTGAGTTTGTGTCGTTGCTTACAGATGAGTAGGCAACATAGGTGCTGGAGATCTTGTCCAGTTTGTAATCATATCCAACCGCAATTTCAGTCGCACCAGAATTGCTGATAGCTTTGGTATCACCGGCCTGGATGTACTGCACCTTGATCTTGCCAGCAGCGCTAGTCTTCATGGCAAAGTTTGCACCATAGGCAGAGCGTTTAAGGCTGTCTGATTTGTCATCATCCAGGTTTTCGAATATAAGACCAACGCGCATATCACCCATGTTGTAGGTGCCTACCAGTCGTGTAGCAGTACCGGTATGGGTGGTGTCACCGGTAGTAGTGTCTACATGCTTTTGTTTTTCCATGCCGGCGGCCAGCGACAGCGCATCAGCTTTGTACAGCACATTGGCACTGATCAGGCTGTTATTGTTGTTATCCTGACCTGCCTGTGCAGTCGTATCTCCTTGCCATGCAGTTGAGTACATGATGTTGGCCTGGACGGCAGATTTAGGTGTTGTGTACATGATTGCGTTTTTGGCGCGCTTGTCGAAAATGTTGCCGCCAATGCTGCCGATGATATTACGTGCATCACCTACAGTGTCACCGAACAGATCGAACTTGCCACGGATATCTTTGAACGGTGTATCGCGATAGCCCAGTAAGATGCTGCCCATGTCGCCTGAGAGACCGGCATACGCTGCGCGGTGATCAATGGTGCCGCCTGAATTAGCAAAGCTAATGGAACCTTCGATCTTGTAAAAGCCTGTCATGGTGCCAACAGGTGCTTTACCTTTGAAGCCGAGGCGTGATGAGTTACTGGACAGGCTAAGATTGCTGATATCTTTACCAGCGCTATCTTTAGCACTGACAGAATCAAGGCTGATGTGTGCTTTGCCGTAAATCTCCAGTGCGTCACCAGCAACCTGGGCTGCATTTGCGATTCCAGGAAGCACAATGCTCGCGCCTGCTGCTATTATAATCAACTTTTTATTCATGTTTCCTCCCGGAAATATTGTTAAAACGAAAATAAGTAGTACAAATTCACAAGGCGGCTACGATATTATGTCGGTGTTACATTTGT
>CAYRNH010000008.1:14687-24080 GCA_964425515.1 uncultured Thiotrichaceae bacterium
TTTCCCGCCACCATTCCACAATCGCTTTCGCTACCACATCGTTTGCAAGATAGCCGTACGAACGGTGTACATTGAGCCCATCAGCATTGCGATACCAGTTGTACACGTGTTTGTTGTAATCGGTGATGGATTCCACCAGGCCCAGCTTTAGCATTGGCTCGAAATCGTCGCGCAGATCTTTGTCCAGAGCGGTAATGTCACCTTTTGCTGCAATGTTGATCCAGTGGCGAATATTGGCGGGGTATTTATCCACGCCATCGAATGCATGACCGAGTAAACGGTGCTGTACAAAGTGCATGCCCAGTGGGCAACCGATGGTTAGAAAATCGATCTTTTCATTAAACTGCTGGAGATGACTGAGTTCCCACAATGCGTCATACGCGATGACCGTGCCCAGGCTGTGGGCGATGAGTAATACTTTTTGATTATTCTCCAGCAACTCACGTATCTGCTGTTTGAGCGGTGCGCGTATCTCGCGGGCGACGTTGAGTGTGTTGCTGAAATAGCGTTGTGTTTCGCGCGCGGTGGCGCAGGCGGGGCCGGGTAGATAACGGATAATGAAGGGCATGATATCGGCGATGGCATACATCAGCCAGTTTAGTTTGAACCCCCAGCTTCTGGCTTCACGCACATCGTTTGCGTCCGCGCCCATTTTGGCCAGATTTTTTTCGATCCACGGTAGCTCGGATTCCATGTTTACATAGTGATGGTAGTAGGTGAAATTCCATGCAAGCAGAGAGAAATGTTCTTCCTGTTGCTGTATTTCTGCGGCGCAGTTTTTGTCGATGCGCGATATGCCTTCTATCATGGCTCGCCAGAGCAGGTCGCGATGAATCTCCGGTTCTGGCTTCGGGTTTTTACCGGGTACAAAGATGATGTGTCTGTTATTCATATCGTAGAATAGTAAGTGTTTGGCTGGTACAGTCAATGATATATATCAGCAACCATGCGACGGTAGACACCAATAATGAAAGCAAATGCACTGATACTCGGTTATGGAGAAATGGGGCATGCCATGCAGTTTTTACTGGCAGAGCGTCATGCGCTGTATATCTGGGATAAATTTCCAGCTGCCGGGCTACATAGTGTTGATCTGAAAAAGGCCGCACCGCTGGCTGATGTTGTTATTTTCTGTCTGCCGGTGAATCCGCATCGTGAAGTTGCTAACGAAATCGCGCCCATGCTGAAAAAAAGCTGTATCTCGATCAGCATCGCCAAAGGGCTGGATGAGGCAGGCCAAACCGCAGCGCAGATTCTGTCGGATGTATTTGGTAGCAAGGGGCTTGATTATGCGCTGTTGTATGGTCCAATGATTTCCGAAGAGTTGCGTGCGGGGCATTATGGTTATGCCCAGCTGGCCTGTTCGAACAGTCATGCGTGCCAGTCGATACAGAATATATTTGCTGGTAGCGCGTTGCAGATTAAAACCAGTGGGGATGTTTCAGGTATCAGCTGGTCAGTGATTCTGAAAAACGTGTATGCCATGGTTTTTGGTATGGCTGATGAACTCGATCTGGGCGAGAACACACGTGGCTTTTTGACGGTGTCTGCGCTCCATGAACTGAGATCGATAGTGCAAAAACTCGGTGGCGAATCAGACAGCGTGTATGACCTGGCTGGACTAGGTGATCTCATTGCAACTGCGACCAGTGAAGATTCTCATCATCATGCGCTGGGCCGAAAACTGGCACGCGGTGATCGCAGCGATATTAAAGGTGAGGGCGTACACACGCTGCAAATGGTCGAAAAACATGCGCTGTTTCCCTGGGCTGAATATCCTTTATTCAGCCTGCTACATGAAGTGGTGGTCGGAAAGCGTGATCCAGCCACGGCGATAGTCGAGTTTTTGCGATTAAATGCGTCTGATCATTTTTAAATAAATGAGAAACTAACTCGCCCTATGTTTATACTAAAGCAGCTATGAAATCACATCCGGTTAATGCCAGTCACTACAGTTTTGCTGAAGAGCTGGCCAATACGATTACGCATGGTGTGGGTGCGCTGTTGAGTGTTGCTGCTCTGGTGCTGATGGTGGTGTTCGCAGCGCGATACGGAAATGCATGGCATATTGTCAGTGTGAGTATTTATGGCGCGACGCTGGTGCTGCTCTATACCGCTTCTACCTTGTATCACGGTATTCGCAGACCTGCGCTTAAGCATTTTTTGCAACGAATTGATCATGCTTCGATCTTTTTGCTGATCGCGGGCACTTACACGCCTTTTACCCTGGTGAGTCTGCGCGGCCACTGGGGCTGGGCACTGTTCGGCCTGGTCTGGGGTATCGCCTTGCTCGGGATCGTGCTGGAACTGGGCACGACGCGCGGTCGCCAGAAACTGTCGCTGGCGCTGTATCTTGGTATGGGATGGATTGTGCTCATCGCCATCAAGCCGATGCTGAATCAGGTAGAGCCTGGCGGGCTGGTGTTGTTATTGCTCGGCGGTCTGAGCTATACCCTGGGCGTGATTTTCTATGTCAGGCATAGTATGGCCTATCACCATGCGATCTGGCATCTGTTCGTCATGCTCGGTAGCCTGCTGCATTTTTTCTCGATATTTTTTTACGTCATTCCTGCTGCCAGAATAACCTGAATTGATCTGCAGTCTGGCTTCAACATCGGTACAATAGGCGCTTTGAATTTGAGGCCACCCGAGCTGTTCCATGCCTGAGCGCATCCGCGAAATACCCTATAACTACACCTCGCTGTCCGACCGTGAAATCGTCATCCGTTTTCTGGGTGAGCCGATCTGGCATCTGGTGGAAGAGCTGCGCGCCGAACGCAATACCGGTATTTCCGCACGTATGCTGTTCGAGGTGCTGGGCGATATGTGGGTGGTAGCGCGAAATCCCTATCTGCAGGAAGACCTGCTTGAAGATCGCAAGCGCCGCTGTGCACTGGTCGATGCCATGCGTCATCGCCTGGCTCAGATCGAAACCCGTGCCGATGGCAATGCGCGTGCGCTGGAACTGCACCGCGCTGCGCTGGCCGCGGTAGCCCGGTTTGCCGATCAGTTTGAACTCGACCGCAAATTGCGCGAGCGTGTGCGCAAGCGTTTCAAACACATCACCGCGCATGACAATGTCGATTTTGGCGGTCTGGCGCGGGTCTCGCACGCCACCGATGCCACCGACTGGCGTGTGGAATCGCCCTTTGTTGTGATCTCACCCGATACCGAGGCCGAAGTCATCGAAGTGGTGCGGGCCTGTATCGAGCTGGAGCTGACCATTATCCCGCGCGGCGGCGGCACCGGTTATACCGGCAGTGCGGTACCGCTGGATGCGCGTTCGGCCGTGATCAATACCGAAAAGCTGGAAGAGCTGGGCGGGATTGATCTAAAAACCCTGGATGGCGTGGATCATCAGGTACCTACCGTGCACTGCGGTGCAGGTGTCGTTACACGCCGGGTGTCTGAACTGGCCGAAAAAAATAGCCTGGCTTTTGCGGTTGATCCCACTTCGCAGGACGCGTCCTGCATCGGTGGCAATATTGCGATGAACGCGGGCGGAAAAAAAGCCGTGCTCTGGGGCACCACGCTGGACAATCTGGTGTCCTGGCGCATGGTGACGCCGGATGCCGAGTGGCTGGAAATCGAACGTCTCGAACACAACCTCGGCAAAATTCACGAACAGGAACAGGTGCGCTTTAAGCTTACGCGCACAAAACAGAACGGTACGCAGATTGGTGAACCGGAAATTCTTTGCATGCCGGGCGCCAGTTTTCGCAAGATCGGTCTGGGTAAAGATGTTACCGATAAATTTCTTTCGGGTTTACCCGGCGTGCAAAAGGAAGGCTGTGACGGCATTATCACTTCGGCGCGGTTTATTCTGCACCGCATGCCGAGCTATATCCGCACCGTGTGCCTGGAGTTTTTTGGATCTGACTTATCCCAGGCGGTGCCCGCCATCGTTGAAATCAAGGACTATCTTGATCAGCAGGACGGTATCGTACTCGCCGGTCTGGAACACCTGGACGAGCGCTATGTGAAAGCGGTGCGCTATGCCACCAAGACCCCCGGACGCGAACGACCGAAGATGGTGTTGATCGTCGATATCGCGGGCGATGATGAAAACACCGTGGCCGAAGCCAGTTCGAAGGTTGTCAGCATCGCTAATGCGCGTGAAGGCGAGGGCTTTATTGCAGTCAGTCCGGAAGCACGTCGCCGTTTCTGGCTGGATCGTGCGCGCACCGCAGCGATTTCGGCGCACACCAATGCGTTCAAGGTGAATGAAGACGTGGTGATCCCGCTGCCTCGTCTGAACGAATACAACACCGGTGTCGAACGCATCAATATCGAACAGTCGATCAGCAACAAGCTGGAAAGTATCGACGCGATGGTCAGCCATCTGCGCAGTGGCCTTGCAGAAATACGCATCGATGCTGAATACGAAGACAGCGCAGAGAGTGGTGCTATTTTTCAGGCCAAGCTCGATCTGGCCTGCGAGCATCTGGAAAAAGTCCGCGCGCGCTGGAGCGGGCTGTTGCAAAACATGGATGCGACCGCAAGCGAGCATCTCGATTTACTGAACGAGCAGGAACGAACAAAAATACGCGAACATGATCGCGTGCTGGATCTGCTATTGCGTCGTGACGTGCGTATTTCCTACCGCGATGAAATCAAGCAACGTCTGCGCGAAATATTCCGTGGTCATGAGACTGAAGCGCTGCGTAATACTCTGCGTAACAAACATCTGGCAATTAAAAATAATCGTTTGTTCATTGCGCTGCATATGCACGCAGGTGATGGCAATGTGCACACCAATATCCCGGTGCACTCTGATAACTATCAGATGCTGCGCGAAGCCGATCGTCTGGTCGATCGTGTGATGGATCTGGCACAGCAGCTCGGCGGTGTAATTTCGGGTGAACACGGTATCGGTATCACCAAGATCCAGTATCTGAGTGAAGAAAAAATCGCAGATTTTGTGACTTACAAAAACCAGGTCGACCCGACAGGACGATTTAACAAAGGTAAGTTGCTACCAGGTTCAGGTCTGGAGTCGGCCTACACGCCATCGTTAGCATTGGTGCAGCAGGAAGCACTGATTCTGGAAGAAAGCGAACTTGGTTTATTGAACGACGATATCAAACATTGTTTGCGTTGCGGCAAGTGCAAACCGGTGTGCATGACCCATGTCCCGCGCGCCAATCTTTCGTATTCGCCACGCAACAAGATACTGGCTTCCGGTCTGATCATCGAAGCGTTTTTGTATGAAGAACAGACTCGACGCGGCGTCTCGGTTCGACATTTTGATGATTTAAACGATGTGGCCGATCACTGCACGGTATGTCACAAATGTCTGGCACCGTGTCCGGTGAACATCGACTTTGGCGATGTCTCGATCCGTATGCGCAAGATTCTCAAAGACCGCGGTCAGCGCAAATTTAATATTGGTAGCTGGGCCGCGATGCAGTTTTTGAACATAAAAGATCCAACGGCGATCAAGTTTATGCGTATAGGTATGGCGCAGCTGGGTTTTGGTGCAATCAATATTGCGCATCGTCTGGCAAAAATCAGCGGCCTGCTGGGACGTAAAAATCGTGTACCACCTGCGACCACAGGCAAGACCGGCGGACGTGAACAGATTGTGAATCTGGTGCGCAAACCGATGCGCGCCAAAGTGCCGGCAAAACCGATGCGGGTATTGCTGGATGCTGAAGATGCTTCACAGGTCGTGATTATTAGCGATGAAGAAAAAACCTCTAATGAATCCGACGCAGTATTTTATTTCCCGGGTTGTGGTTCTGAGCGCCTGTTCAGTCAGATCGGCATGGCGACCCTGACCATGCTGCATCATGTCGGCGCCAAAACGGTATTGCCGCCGGGCTATCTGTGTTGTGGTTATCCACAGACCTCAGGCGGTGATGCGGAAAAAGGCCAGGCGATCAGCACCGAAAATCGTGTGCTGTTTCATCGTATTGCCAACACGCTGAATTATCTCGATATCAAGACCGTGATTGTCAGTTGTGGTACCTGCATGGATCAGTTATTGAAATACGAATTCGAAAAAATATTTCCCGGTTGCCGTTTGCTGGATATCCATGAATACCTGATGGAGAAGGGTGTGAGCCTGAAAAACTCAGACGGCACAAAATATCTGTACCATGATCCCTGTCATACGCCGATGAAAACCTACAACCCGAACAAGGTGGCATCAACCTTGATGCAGCAGGAGGTGGTGTTATCGGATCGTTGTTGCGGAGAGTCGGGCACCCTGGGTACGGCGCGTCCGGATATTGCCGATCAGCTGCGCTACAGAAAAGCCGAAGAGCTGCATAAAGGTATCGAACAGCTGACCGGCGCCCCGATTGCGCAAAAAGGCAAGGTTAAAATGTTGACATCATGTCCGGCCTGTCAGCAGGGGTTGTCTCGCTATCAGGACGATACCGGGCTGGAAACTGATTACATCGTGGTTGAGTTGTGTAAACACAACCTGGGTGAAAGCTGGCAGGATGACTTCATCAAGAAAGTTAACACCGATGGCATTGAGCGCGTTCTGTTATAAAACATGAGATCACCAAAGAAATGAAAACATTTATCAAAGGCAAGGATCGTGATCTGGAGTCAACGATTGATATCATGCTTGCTAAGCTCAAGGCCATAGATATTGATGTCGAAGAAGCTTCCTGGTTGAACCCGGTACCCAATGTGTATTCTGTGCATATACGCGACAAGGACTGTGGTCTTATGTTTACCAATGGTAAGGGCGCAACTAAAAAAGCCTGTCTCGCCAGTGCGCTGGGTGAATATTTCGAACGTCTGAGCAGTAATTATTTTTTTGCAGATTTTTATCTTGGCGAAGAGTTTGCTGAAGGTGAGTTTGTGCATTACCCGGATGAGCGCTGGTTTCCGGTCGACAGCGACACTATGCCGACTGAACTGTTGAATGACGAACTCTGGGATTTTTACGATCCAGAACGCGCTTTAACTCCGCAACAGTTATTTGACACTAATTCAGGAACTGGAGAGCGTGGTATCTGTGCGCTGCCTTATGTATGTCAAAGAAATGGTGAAACAGTCTGGTTTCCGGTGAATATCATCGGTAATCTGTATGTCAGCAATGGCATGTCGGCAGGCAACACCAAAAACGAAGCACGTGTTCAGGCCCTGTCAGAAGTCTTCGAGCGCTATGTGAAAAACAGGATTATTTCTGAAGGTATCTGCCTGCCCGATGTCTCCGAAACCGTGCTGCAACGTTTTCCTGGCATTATGGCTGCGATTCGTGATCTTGAATCGCACGGTTACCATTTGAAAATTTCAGATGCCTCGCTCGGCGGCAAATATCCGGTGATGTGTGTCACTTTGATCAATCCGGGAAATGCTTCGGTGTTTGCTTCCTTCGGCGCACATCCCTGTTTCGAAGTTGCGCTGGAACGCACGGTCACCGAATTGTTACAGGGGCGCAGTCTTGATCAGCTGGACGGTTTTCAGCCGGCGAGTTTTGATCTTGATGAAGTTGCCGATCAACACAATCTTGAAACGCATTTTATCGATTCCAGTGGTCTGCTGGCTTATGAATTTTTCAGGAATAAACCAGACTATGAGTTTGTTGACTGGAACCACGACACCAGTACCGATGACCAGTTCGAGTACCTGTGCGCGATTATTCACGATATGGGGAAAAATATTTATATATCTGATTATGAACACCTGGATGTGTATGCCTGCCGTATCATCGTGCCGGGCATGTCAGACATCTATCCGGTCGACGATTTGCAGTGGAACAATAATAATGAAGGCGCGATGTACCGCGAAGCAATCCTGTCTCTGAAAAACCTTGATGCTGATAGCTGGCAACAGTTGTACGAGTCTTTGCAGGAAGGTGGCTACAATGATTTCCAGCGCATTGCGGAATTTATCGGGGTTGCACCTGAGCCGGGTTCAGCATGGGCCAGTCTTCGTGTTGGTGAGCTCAAGGCCATGCTGTGTCTGGCGCTGAAAAATCATGATGAAGCGCTTGAATGGGTAGAGTGGTGCTTGCACGGAGAGCAACTGGATGATGCTCGCACTCGTGAATACGCCTGCATCCAGGTACTGCTGCAACTTGCACTCGACGATGAGCGTGATTTTGTCGATTATGCGGATAGTCTTGAGCTGATGTATGGTGCAGACAATCTTCAGCTTGGGCGTGCAATTGTTGCGGCTGATGAATGTTTTCATGGTTTGCATAGCCCGGGGCTGAGTCTCGATGGTTTCGATACCCACGCCAGACTGCTTAATGCGTATCGTAAGTTGCACAAAGCCAAGAAACATTATTGGGAAACTTTTAAAGCAGCGTAATTATCTGAGTGTGAATGCTGATACTGTTTTATAACTACATGATCGTTTGCTGATTGCAGTAGACTTTATGATATTTTTCGTGGATCTTGTATATTCTGGTAGTCGAGGTCAATGAACCAGGTAAATAAGGATAATTATGTTTTCCGCACCGGGCGAATTAAATACTGGACGGGCCGCATCCTGCTAGGGTTGTTTGGCTGGAAGGCGGTGGGTGAAGTACCGCCGTCCGGAAAGTTTGTCCTGGTGGGTGCACCGCATACCAGTAACTGGGATTTTCCTATCGCCATTGCCGCCAGTTATGTTTATCGCATTAAAATTCACTGGCTGGGAAAAGACACACTGTTTCGCTGGCCCTTTGGCTGGTTTATGCGCAGGCTTGGTGGCATTCCAGTTGACCGTCGTCATCCGCATGGCGTGGTCAGGCAGCTCAAGCGCCAGTATGATGAGACGGATAATCTTATTATCGTGATTGCCGCCAAAGGCACTCGTAAAAAAATGAAATACTGGAAGTCCGGATTCTACTGGCTGGCGCATTCAGCGCAGGTGCCTATTTTATGCAGTTATTATAACTATGTTAAAAAAGAGGTGCACATTGGCCTGACTCTGCTGCCGGGTGACGATATAAAAAAGGATATGGATATATTGCGCAAGTACTTTAGCGATATGCGTGGAAAGTATCCGGAGCTTGAAGACCACATACGACTAAAAGAAGAAGACGCCTGAGCCCGATCCACTAATGTGTAGTAATGAGACTTGATCCGACAGCAGGTCTGGATAGTTCCGATATACACTGGCATGTAGAAGCATCAGTCCGCAAAAACGCTAATAAAAATTGACTGGTCTCGAAAATCGACAAGCAAGCAACCAAAAAGCTGGCAGTTTAATACCAGGGTCATATTGATGGCCTGTTTTACAAGGTCGCAGGACATAGCGCTGAGTCATATCACTAAAGTATGCCAGTTCATGGTTTTACCCTGGCGTCTTTTGCGTTGTTTGCGGACAAAGGTTTGTCAATGAATTGAATTAGTCCCGACTTAATCTGACACCGAGCTTGAAAACGAGAGGGTTATTGCTGCTTTTGTCCTTCAGCCCACTTTTGCTGCTGTTCGAGTAGCT
>CAYRNH010000009.1:0-7070 GCA_964425515.1 uncultured Thiotrichaceae bacterium
GGTGTCGAGCTCATGAAGTCAAACGATGAAAGCAGACGGTAGAACTCGATAGCGCGTTCTTCGCGTTTGATTTCATTGATCGCCAGGCCCATGGCCACGCGCATGAAAAAGGCCTGTGGCAATTCAAAGCGAACATTGCCGGAATGAATGAAATAACGATCGTACAGTGTTTGCAGACCGAGATAAGTGAACTGATGGTCACGGTCGGGCAGCATGGCTTCGCTCAATGCTTTCAGATCGTATTCCTGCAAACGTGGGTCCAGCAGTTCGAGTTCGACTGCGTTCTGGATATAACGCGCGAAGTATTCGCCGTAGAGAATTTTCATTTCGCCATGGGTGGCGTGCACGGGTTTATGATGGACAAAACTCAGTGCTTCGGTGCGCATGTCGTCGAGCAGTAAGCGCGCAGCCGCGTAGGAATATTCCGGCTGCTTTTCGATCAGGGTGCGTGCGCTCATCACCAGCATACGGGCGACGTCTTTTTCTGGTACGGCGTCGAACAGATTGCGTTCGGTGTCGTGCAAAATCAGCGCGGGATCAACGCTTTCCAGGCCATTGCAGGCTTCGCCGATGATCGCCTGTAGACGCTGAACGTCGAGTGGCTGCAGGGTGCCATCAGACATGGTGACCTGAATTTTGCTGATGCTATCTTCCAGCTCAGCATCAATCGAAATAGCGGTGTCGTGCTGTTGTTCGCGGGCACGGGCGTGTTCTTCACGATAGATAACATACGAGCGCGCAATGCGCTGATGGCCACCGCGCATCAGTGCGAGCTCGACCTGATCCTGGATATCTTCGATATGGAAGGTACCGCCATCAGGGATGCGGCGAGTCAGCGCGTATTCGACTTCATCGACCAGGTTCTGCACGGTCTCGCGAATCCGGCTGCTGGCAGCCGCATTGCCACCTTCGACAGCGAGAAAAGCCTTGGTCATGGCCACCGCGATTTTTTCACGGTCATATGACGTGACCTTGCCATTGCGACGAATCACCCGAAATTTGCCGGGGGCGGTCGCGGCGATACTGCTGCTGTCTGTGATAGGAGTTGTGGTAGTTGAGGGTTTTGTCTGTTCTGATACTGGAGTCTTAGCTTGCATCCCGGTTCCGCTCATTTTTTTGGTTATAATTATTTTTCTCGTTCACAGTGCGCAGACCTCAGTACCATGTGTTCCTGGCTGCTCTCAGGACCCTTGTGATTTTCACAATAGATTCAAGAGCATGGACTGCCTGAATTGCTGCGCACTTCCTGTTTTTACCTGAAGCGGTCTGTGTTCAAACACTGGCTTCACGTTCGGTCTACTATAGGGTGTGGTTTGAGCCTAAGTCAAGCACAATATATTGTGCATATAATGGTGCAAGGAAGGAGGGTAAGTTGTGGATAAAATTGAAAAAATATGTTGAATCAAAGGTTTAAAATGAGGCTGAAATTTCTGTTTTAGAATTCCATAAAGTACTCATATAATATTTTTTGGGTCACATATCAAATTTTAGAACCCATGCTGATTTTGACCCCGGGGTATTATTTTTTTTGCCACGCTCAGGGTGACGTTAACACAGGCTCGTCGAACGATTTGTAGACAATGATATCAATCAGCCGATCGGAATCATTAAAGCACCATTCACCGTAAGTATGGGTGCGAGTGGCGCCCCAGTAGTACCAGCCCAGATTGACCTTGATCGATGCGCTGCCTTTTTGCTGGCTGGGTGCTTCGCGTTCCAGACAGGGAGTGTTGCGGCGGACCAGTAATTCGCCTTCCGGATGGATTTTGTTTTTGATCAACCGAACGGCGGTGTCCATATTAATACCGGGCTGGGTGATGGCCAGATATTCGCTGCGCAAATCCCTGTCGGGTCGGCTCAGAGGCGAGCAGGCAAAACAGAAGAAACAAAGGCTGGACACAAGAATGAAGCGGCGCATATGATGCAGGCTCATGAAATACGTTACATCTATCATACTGTTTCTTGTCATTGCTGTATGCCTGTTGCTGTCGCTAACATTGTTTCGTAATCAGGCGCATGTATTTACCAGGCCCGGAGTGGTTGAACGCCTCAAAGTGTACCTGACGCAAAACAGTGCGCAAACGGCCGCGCAGCCTCTGTTTCCTGAGTTGCGCAGCGGTGATTTTCAGGCCAGTGCGCAGACCTTGTACAACGCAGTGCAGTCAGCGCTGCTCAAACTGGGCTGGACATTTTCTCTGGTCGATGAAAATCATCACGGCGACGAGTATCGCATTCATGCGGTTGTGACTACAGCCCTGTTCAAGTTTAAGGACGATGTCATGATCCTGATTCACCATCAACGTTGTCAGCACGGTCATTTGTACAGCCTGCTCGACATAAGTTCGAAATCACGCGTTGGTAAAGCTGATTTCGCAGCCAATGCCGGCCATATCCAGCGCTTGTTGCAACAGGTTCGGCGGGAGCTGAGTCGCAAACCATCACCAGATTCAACGTCGCTGCGTTGCAAATGAGATCGGTATCGAAAGGGGCTCAGACAGGTGATCCCCTAACCCCTAATTCCTACAAAGGCGTCTGTTTCCAGCGTAACCAGTGTTTTCTGAACGGCAGATATTTACCGTATTCATAAATTGCCAGCCCGGTGAGGATCAGTGCCGTGCCGAGCCAGACACGCGTTCCGATGATCTCGTTATTGAGACCGGCGCCGA
Source organism: uncultured Thiotrichaceae bacterium (assembly GCA_964425515.1). GTDB lineage: Bacteria > Pseudomonadota > Gammaproteobacteria > SZUA-229 > SZUA-229 > JASBSR01. The sequence goes on from CAYRNH010000009.1 coordinate 2,667, forward strand.
GCAACAGCGCATTCACTGGCGTAACAAGTGTGATCAGCGCAACCCGTTCAGCGTTCACATTTTGCAGTAAATAAAAATACATCGGGAAGCCAATCGCCGACCCCATCACACCGAGATACACGATGGCCAGCAGCGACCGTTCGGGCACTTCCTGCGGCAGTCCGTGAAACAGGCTGTTCAGTACAAACAGGGGCGTGGCAATAACCAGGCTGCCTGTGGTGACCGAAATGGCAGGCAGCGTCGACCTGACTTTTTGCAACAGCACCGCACCAAAAGACTGTGACGATACCGCCGCGCAGGCACCGAGTACGCCCAGCCATGAAGCCGATTCAAGATGAAAGCTTTCGGCGAACACAATGCCCAGCCCGGCCAGTCCCAGCAGCATGCCAATGAGCTTGCCTGCGGTGAACCGACTTCCAGGTAGCAGCACGACTGCGAACAAACTGGTCAATAATGGAGACAGACCATAGATTACCGATATCCAGCCAGAAGGGATGTATTGTGCTGAACGATAAACCAGGGTCATGGCGACAAATATTGGCAGGCCGCCCGCGGCATACGCCTTAAGCGCATGACGATTAAATGGCAGCGGTTTGCGCATGACACGAGTGATGATAAGCAGCGCCGCCAGGCCGATACACATACGCAAAGCGACACCGAATTCATAGCTCACAGCATCACCACTCCATTTGATACCCAGCGGGGTGGTGCTCCATATCATCATCACAAGTAAAAAAGCAGCAGGTACGGGCACTTCAGCTATCTCCATGTAAAAGCAAAAAATCAGGCACAAAAAAAAGGCCGCTGGGTGAGCAGCGGCCTGGGGTATTCGATTTATGTAGTTTAAATTTTCGAATCAACAACAGGCCACTGCCGTGCGCGCCATACCGGCAGCGCAACAATGCGACGCATTTCTACAGAGCAGAGTAGTGTGTTGTGATTGATATCCATGGCTGAATAGTCGCTGTTTGTTTTAAAGCTGTCAATCTTTTTATGTACGCAGATACCACTATCAAAGGATCCGGCTGGTTTGGGGGTATTTATGGTTTTTTGGGTGTCTGGCCACAATTTGGTGAATGAGCGTCTATTATTTGCTGATGACTGGAAGCTGCCAGGTTTCAACAATATCTGGACAGGCAGGAAAAGCCAGCAGGGACGATCGCCAGTAGCCTTTAAACGTTGCGGTGCCCGGATGTAATCGCGGTACCTGGACGAAGATGGCTCTACTACCTAAATGTCTCTAATACTAATCAGCGGTGTTAAACCCAACAGTAAATCTTGAGGGCTTGTGGTATGAATGTTAAAGGTCTGTTTACGGTGCGTAATGCTGGATACCAGGCGGTTGCCATTATTTTATTGTCATTACATTGCGCACTGGCCAATGCAGGCCTGATACTGACTTCGCCACCAAGAGAAACGCCCGCCAAGGGTGAAAAGCAATATGGGCCGCTGGCCGCGCAACTGACCAGGGTGCTGGGCGAAAAAGTAACCTATGTACACCCTAAAGGCTGGCTGTACTATCAGCGTGATATGCGTCTGGATAAATACGATATTATTTTTGATGGGCCACATTTTATTTCCTGGCGTGAAAAACAGTTCAATCAGATTCCTGTAGCAAAATTACCAGGGACACTTTCTTTTATAGTGTTTACCAAAAAAACCAATACCGATATAACAAAACTGGAAGACTTGTATAACAAGCCAATGTGTGGGATTGCGCCCCCTAATCTGGCAACGCTAACAGTGCTGGCACAATATCCGAATCCAGTGCGGCAGCCGCAACTGGTGACTGTGAAAGGCGGTGCTCCGGGTGTGTATAAAGCGTTCAAAAGTGGGAAGTGTACAACCGCGGTTATACGCGACAAGTACTACATGAAAAAAATTCCTGAGCAGGAACGAAATCAGTTAAAAATAATATTCCACAGTCTCCCGGTGACTAATCAGGGGTTTTCGGTAAGCACTCGTGTGACACCGGAGCAACGCGAGAAAATTATCAAGGATCTGACAATGGAGGATAACAAGGCGCTTATGCCCACTCTGAAGCGTTTTGGCGGTAAAGCCACAAAGATGATCCCTGCTTCGGCTGCAGACTACGACAAACAATACAAATTACTCACCGGTATTATCTTTGGCTGGGAGATTACCAATAAAGATTTTGTGGATCCGGACAAGGGTAAGTAATATCTGTTTGTCGTTGCCACGATTTAATCTTGCATACCGTAATGCCAGGTCTGGATATTCGCTGACAAAAACTCTGGCCGCGAACTACACTAAAGACGCAAATGGATTAGTGTTTAAGCTTTTTATTTCGCGTGCTTTGCGTAGTTTGCGGCAGATGTTTTGTCTTTCTGACAGATGCTGCAGGATGTCAGGAAGCATCAAAGTCTCGAAATCACAGCGCAGTCAGATTCTGACAATTACAGATCAAGCCTGTTTTATTATTTGCCGGTAGTTTTTTTACGGGCTTTTTTCTTGCCGGCATCTTTGGTTCTGGACTTGGTCCTGACCTTCACTTTCTTTCTGTCATTCGGTTTGCCCGTCGTCATTTCTTTCGGCGAGTATTCGGCTTTTTTCGGCTTGGCGTTATCCGATAGCAGTGAGATATTCATCTGCTGGCCCGAGACGCGAACTTTTCGTAACGACTTCAGCAGTTCTTTGGGCATGTCAGCCGGTAAATCCACCAGGCTGTAATCATCGTGTATGTCGATGCGGCCGATGTACTTGCTGTCAATATTGGCTTCGTTAGCGATCGCACCGACAATATTTCCGGGTTTAACATCGTGATTGTGTCCGACCTCGATGCGAAAGCGATCCATGCCTTCTTCACTGGGCGATTCTTTTTTGTTAAAGGGCTCGCGCTTTGCAAACGGTTCGCGTCCTCTGTCACCGCGAGTCTTTCCCGGGCGATCACTTGCGCCGCGGTCTTTGCTGCTGCGTTCTTTGCGCGCAGGGCGTTCATCGCGATCCCACTCGCGCTCGGCCTTGCGTTCGGGTTTGTTCTGTAATAACAAAGGTGTGTCGCCTTGCGCCAGCTGGGCGAGGGCGGCGGCTATTTCTATCGCGGGAACATTATTTTCCTGCTGGTATTGTTCCACCAGTTGATAAAACAGGCCGAGTTCTTCGGTGGCCAGGGTGTCGGTGATGCGTTGTTTGAATTTGATAATGCGTGCGTCATTGATCAGTTCAGTTGATGGCAGCTCCATCATTTCAATTTTTTTGTTAGTCGCTTTTTCGATTGCGTTCAACAAACGTCTTTCGCGAGGGGCGACAAACAAAATCGCATCACCATGGCGACCGGCGCGACCGGTGCGTCCAATGCGGTGTACATAGGCTTCGGTGTCGTAAGGAATGTCGTAGTTGATGACATGACTGACACGCTCAACATCAAGTCCGCGCGCTGCGACATCGGTAGCAACAATAATATCCAGTTTACCGTTCTTTAATTGCTGAACCGTGCGTTCACGTACATTTTGTGCAATATCGCCACTGAGCGGCGCCACTGCATAACCGCGGGCTTCAAGTTTTTCAGAAAGCTCGGTGGTGGCAATTTTGGTCCGCACGAACACGATAATGGCATTGTAATCTTCAGCTTCGAGGATGCGGGTGAGGGCGTCGAGTTTATGCACACCACTGACCAGCCAGTAACGCTGGCGGATAGTTTCAGCCGTGGTGGTTTTGAGCTTGATCGTGACCTGTTCAGGATTGTTCAGATGGTTAGTGGCAATGCGGCGAATCTGCGTTGGCATGGTGGCCGAGAACAAGGCGATCTGGCGTTTCGCAGGCAGTTGCTCGAGTACCCATTCGACATCGTCGATAAAACCCATGCGCAACATTTCGTCGGCTTCATCCAGTACCAGAGCTGTGAGTTTGTCGAGTTTTAAGGTGCCGCGTCGCATATGGTCCATAACGCGACCGGGGGTGCCGACAACAACATGCACGCCGCGTTCGAGCGCGCGGATCTGGCCACGAAAATCCTGGCCACCGTACACCGGCAGTACATGAAAACCCTTGATGTGTTTGGCATAGGTCTGGAAGGCTTCGGCGACCTGAATCGCCAGCTCACGCGTTGGCGCCAGCACTAATACCTGTGGATCTTTCACTTTCAAATCGAGCATGGACAGCAGCGGCAGGGCAAAGGCCGCGGTCTTGCCGGTGCCGGTCTGCGCCTGGCCGAGTACATCCCGACCTTCAAGGATCAGCGGAATGGTCTGCGCCTGGATCGGCGAAGGCGTTTCATAGCCCACATCATCCAGTACTTTGAGGATGGATGGGCTTAACGCCATTTGATTAAACATGGTGATTGTTTCGGTCGTCATTGTGGTCTTGCCTGAATTCGATATTGCGGTGGGAGCGTCACAGAGCATGGTCTGTGCGTTCGTTTGCCCCCTGTGCGGGCCTCTGGTG
>CAYRNH010000009.1:7080-23260 GCA_964425515.1 uncultured Thiotrichaceae bacterium
CAGGAAGCGAGGTTCTGACAGATGGGGCGCACATTCTAACGGTTTGCCGCCGATCATGCTTGCTTATTTCCGCTGTTAAACACTGGATGCCGGCAAAAAGCCCCTCGCAGGCGTTTTTTTGCTTCGGCAGTGCACTGGAGGTTGATCGAGGGGCAATAAAACCCCAGTAACCGCCGGTATGATGCGGCTCTGAATGGTCTGGCAAATATCAGAAACAGGCCCGGTCATGTCGGGATTGATGCTGGCGATCAAAACAATCCAGCACAGCCAGATTTCGATTATTGTTTTGACCTAAATCAGCAATCCTGCTTTAACCCGTCAGTATATTATCGGTGACGCGTAGATATGCGAGCGTTTTGTCAGGGTAAATGATGGCCGCCCTGTTTCCCTAATTAACGAGGTACTGAAAATGATCAAGCGATTAATTATCTATACAATTTTGGCCAGTGCAATCGGGCTGACCGCAAACCAGGCCATGGCCGCCGGTAATACCGTTTATGGCTATCAACTCATGACTGCGCAGGAGCGTGTTGAATACCGCGAAAAAATGAGAAGTATGAAAACAGTCAAAGAACGCGAAGCCTTTCGTCTGGAACACCACAAGCTGATGCAGAAACGCGCCAGAGAGAAGGGTGTCACTCTGCCTGATGAACCTGTACGGGGTGGTATGGGTGCAAAAGGGGGTATGAACCCGGGCAATGGTAATGGTAATGGTATGGGTTCAGGCAGTGGTATGGGTTCGGGCGGTGGTATGGGCCAGAAGCGTTAAGCCTCTGGTTTCAAGTCACTATTGCCTGTTTAGCTGTGTCATGTTCCCAGCACACCACGTCAGGATGACGGCGTGGTGTGCTGGGACATTTTCGTTAGTGGTTATCCAGTCAGCATTAATGTCGATAAAGATCATCGCGGCGCAAAGGCACCGACATCTGTCCGCTGTACATATGCCCCGTCAGTAACTGATAAATATTGAGACTGCCATCGTCGAAATAATAGGCCGAGCCCGCCATGTAGAGCCGCCATAGTCGATACGTGGCTTCCGAGGATTCTGCAATGACAGCTTCTCGATTCTGTTCCAGCGATTTGATCCAGTGGCGCAGGGTCATGGCGTAGTGACGACGCAGGCTTTCGACATCGAGTATTTCAAACCCGGCCTGTTCCATGGCGAGACTGACATCGCTGATCCGCGCCAGCTCACCATCCGGAAAAACGTAACGATTAATAAACTGGGTGATCGGGGTATCTATCCAGCCGGTGTCATTGGTGATGCCGTGATTGAGAAACAGGCCGCCGGGTTTTAGCAAAGACTTCACCTTGCCGAAATAGCGCGGAAAATTATCGACACCGACGTGCTCGAACATACCGACGCTGACGATGCGATCGTATTGTTTGTCTTCGGACAGATCACGATAGTCGCGTAGTTCCACACTCACGCGATCCTGCAGGCCGAGATCGCGGATGCGCTGTTGCGCGAAATCGTACTGCTGTTCGCTGAGCGTGATACCGTGGCTGTGGACACCATGGTGTTGCGCCGCCCAGATCACCAGTGCGCCCCAGCCGCAGCCGATATCGAGCAACTGTTGCCCGGGTTGCAGACGAAGCTTGCGACAGATATGTTCGAGTTTGTCGCACTGCGCATCGGCCAGCGATTGCTGCTCGTCCTTGAAATAGGCGCAGGAATAGATCATCTGCGGATCCAGCCAGAGCCGGTAAAAATCATTGCTGACATCGTAATGATGCGCAATGCTGGCGCGGCCGTTGTGTCGTGCGGCGCGTTGAGCGCGTTTTTGTCTTGCCGCACCTCGTTCAACCGCGCTCGGCAAGCGCAGGGCTCGGGTTAGCAGTGGCAACAGTTCGTGCAGCGGCAGGTGTAGTTTTTGCAGTGTGGGCGCCAGCTCGAACAGGGCCTCCAGCTCACCTTCGGCATCGATCTCGCCGCCGAGATACGCTTCTGCCAGCTTCACCAGATCCCGTTTCAGCAACAGTTCGCGGAGTGCGCCCGGGCGATTGAATACCAGAGCGCATCGGGTATTCGGGCCGCGATAAAGCTCGTGACCATCCCAGAGGCGTATCGCTGTGGCTCCCTGGTAATTATTGAGCAGGCTGGAAATTATGTTCTGCGCAAGTGCAGAGGTGGAACCTGAGCCGGTCCTTTTCTGTTCAAATGTAGAGCTGTCGCCTGAATATTGTTTGTATGAATGATTCATTACCTGGCTCCTTGTTTAAATTCATTTCAGTGAGTATTTCCGATTAGTCGCTATTGGTGTTGAGTTTGCCCTGCCACACAGAGGCTAGGCGACTGAACGGGGCCTGGGTATCGGGGATGCCCTGAATAGCACGTGCTGAGAGAAAAATGCTGGATCCCGGCAAGCATCCGAAGCGGTCTGAAACCAGTGCGGATCGGGCTTTGGGGCCATTATGCTGCTTCTGGCAGTCCCGGAGTCGTATTGCAGTGGCGCTACGATAATCGTTGAGCAGAGTAGAAATACTGTTTTGCGCTAGCGTCGAGATAGCACTGAAATCTGTCAGTTTTCGATGTGCGACGGAGTATTTGTCTGGACTGTGTGTATATGCACGATTCATCAGCTGACGCCTCCTCAAATTCCGATTCAGTGTATTTGATATGCCTCAATGCTAATAGTGCCGTTAAATTTTGCAGGCAGTTGTTCGCTGGCAAAATGATGGCTTTTTTTGTGTGGGTATTTGCGAATGCAAAACTTAACCTCAATTGTGTATACTGACGCGGGAATTTCGGGGGTCAGTCTGGACGCATACAGGGCCAGGAACGTATAAATAAGTATATTAATTGTTTCTTGATCGTAGTCAAAACCACAGTGCTTCAGGTGGCCTATCCTCACCCAGACAACTTCTAACTAAGACCACAACAATATTGAAGGTGACGCCATGTTAAGCAATAAAGGTTTACTAATAGCAACGGCACTAGTCTCATCTCTTCTGTTCTTCCAGGAGGCGAGTGCGGTACCCAGTTTTGCACGACAGACGGGGCTCGCATGCTCGTCCTGTCATACGATTTTTCCTGAACTCAACTCGTTTGGCCGAACATTTAAAATGAATGGCTATACCCTGACCGGTATCAAGCAGGTCGAGGCTAAAAATACCGACGCGGCCAGCGGTTTGCAGTTCAACCAGATTCCGCCCTTGTCAGCAATGTTGCAGGTGACTACCACCACTGTGAAATCCAATTCGGCAGTGGCAGGAACAGGACCTGGACCCACAACCAACATTGCTTTGCCGGACCAGCTGAGTTTCTTCTTCGCGGGTGAGATTTCGCCGCACATGGGTTCGTTTATCCAGATCACGATGGCACCTGCTGACGGTCCCGGGTTCGCGATGGATAATACCGATATTCGTTATGCCGACCATGCCGGCGATGTCACCTACGGCGTCACGCTCAACAACAACCCGACGGTACAGGATCTGTGGAATACCACGCCTGCCTGGGGTTTCCCCTTCACTGCAGGGGCAGGTGTAGGCGCTCCGTTAATCGCCGATGGCCTGGGCGGGAATGTGGCAGGCCTTGGCGCTTATGCCGACTGGGGTAATGGTATATACACTGAACTCAGTATGTACAAGGATGACGGTTCGGCGTTTGATGCTTCCCAGACTACGGGTGGACGTATCAGCGGTGCAGCACCTTATTATCGTGTGGCCTGGAACAAGAACTTCGATAGTGGTGATTATCTGATGATCGGTGCTTATGGCATGCAGACTAAACTGATTGATGGTACCACCTATGCGGGCCCTGCAGACAAGTACGCCGATAACGCGATTGACCTGCAGTACGAGCACAACCTGGCCAGCAGTAACATGATCAGTGTGCACACCAGCTACACCAATGAGAAGCAGACGCTCGACTTTACAGGTGGCGGCGCAACGCCTACTCTGAAGAGCACCAAGCTGGATGCGATCTATCACTGGGGTTATCACGCAGAAGCAATGCTGGGTTATGCCGGCAATACTGGTGACAACGGTAACTACGATGATACCGCCTATACTGCACAGTACAGCTATCTGCCCTGGCAGAACACCAAGTTCACTGCCCAGTATGTTGCGTACAACAAGATAGGTGGTGTTACCAGTCAGGCATCGGACGCCAATACCATGAGCCTGCAAGCCTGGTTGATGTGGTAATAGTTATAATAAGGAAGATGATGTAGTTATTGATAACGTCCTTCTATCCAGTCGAGTACATCGTAGACATTTTTGTCAGGTGGAAAGACCGGGTAGAAGGTTTTTTTTATCACACCGTTTTCACATATCAGCGTGATTCGTTTTATAAAAGTCGACGAATCATATTCAAAGGTCGGTAGTTTCATCGCCTTGCTCAGTCTGAGCTCTGAATCATTCAGTAATATATAAGGTAGTTCGAGTCGCTCGCTGGCTTCCTGTTGTTCTGACAGCGGCTGTGAGCTCACACCAAAAACGTTTACTCCCAGTTTTGCAAGTTCTGTATAGCTGTCTCTAAACGAGCAGGCCTGCGGGGTGCAACCTCTGGCGCCGGGAATATTATTCCAGCCGATCATCGGCGGTGCATCGGGATGACCGTGCATCGGGTAGAAAAAAATCACTGACACGCCATCGACTTTGCTGAGATCAATGCTTGCAGCAGACACGCCGTCGAGCGCAATAGAGGGTATCCGCGAATCTGTGAGATGGTCACACGCGCCGTCATCAACCGGGACGGGCAGGTCATCGGGTAGTTGGTACAGGTTTTTCATGGTTTCATGATCGTGGTCGTTCGACTGGCTGAGCCAGATGCTTATCTGTCGGGCTCATAGCTTTCGTACTGGGGTAGATCGCCACAGAGGGTTTCCCAGTTGGCCTTTGAGGTGACAAATATATGCGCCATCGGCCGCTCTGTGATATCAGAGTCTATCGTGCCGAGTCGAACGCGCACCTGATCCGGTTTTGATACAGATTTGCTCATGATCGGTGAGCCGCACTGTTTGCAGAAATATTTGGTCTGACCCGGCGTGGCCTCGTATCCTGAAAGCATGTCCGTCCCTGTGAGTATTTCAAACTCGTGGTCGTTCACAATGCCATTGCTGGCAAACGCGCTGCCCTGTGCCTTGCGGCATTGCGAACAATGACAAAGCACAATGTTTCGAATCGGGCCGCTGATTTCAAACCGGATAACGCCACAAAGGCAGCCGCCTGTATACATAATAAAGACCTCATGCCAGAAATAGTCAGTATGGGATATTAACGCTGCGAAACAAAGGCGTACAGCGATGCGCGCGATGATTCAAACAGGTGAATGCTGTGAGCGGACGTTGTATAGTTGCCGGACAGACCAACCCCGATAAATGCTCCGGAACAATACTTAAGCGGTGATCCCATGAAGCTACTGATACGCAATCTTGCTCGAACCACGACCGAGGATGAGCTGCGCGCAATGTTTGAAACTTTTGGCATGGTGCAGTCCTGTAATCTGGTGATGGACAAAGCCACAGGCGCTTCAAAAGGTTTCGGTTTTGTCGAAATGCCCAAACCGGGCGAAGCCAAGGCAGCAATGAAGAACTTCAATGGTAAAGATGTGGCCGGCAGCAAAATCCGCGTTAAAAAAGCCGAGGCCTGAACGCTATGGCAGACAGTCCGTGGGCAGGCTGGAAGCCAAAAACAACCAGCAAAGATCCATTACACGGCGTGACTCTGCAAATGATGCTCACGCGACTGATAGAAAAATACGGCTGGGAAGAACTGGGTCGCCGCATCAAGATCAAATGTTTCACCACTGATCCGAGCATGGCTTCCAGTCTCAAGTTTTTACGCAAAACGCCCTGGGCGCGGCAAAAAGTCGAGACGCTATATTTGCGTACTCGCTGGCCAGAAAATACTGACACTGAGAAAAGTGAATGAGTGTGAGGAGACAGGCCAGAAGCAGGAGCGAAGAAGCGTGCTTTATTCCTGTTGCGGTTTACTTATCCTGGTACATCTGACATTGGTTGCCACCATTTCTTTTCGCAACATACATGGCTTCATCGGCGTTACGAATCAACTGCTGCTCCTCGTCACCATGCTGAGGATAGATCGCAATCCCGATACTCGGCAGAATATGCACACTGGCGCCTTCCAGATCAAACGGTTGATTCAGAGCCGTGCGGAGTTTTTCGGCAACTGCATTCACGTGCTCGGCTAACTGGATTTTCTCGAGCAGCACCACAAACTCGTCACCGCCCATACGCGCGACGGTATCGGTTTCGCGCAGGTTTTTTCTCAGGCGTTGCGCAACTTGTTGCAAAAGAAGATCACCTGCTGCATGGCTGATGTTGTCATTCACCAGTTTGAATTTATCCAGGTCGATATAAAACAGGGATACACCACTTTGTTCGCGTCGTGCTCTGGCGAGCGCAGTGCCCATGCGGTCATATAATAGTTCGCGATTGGGTAGATCGGTCAGTGGGTCGAATTGTGCTATGTAATGCAATCTGGCCTGCAATTGCTTGCGTTCGATAGCCGTAGCCACCTGGGTAGAGACAAATTGCAGTAGTTCATTGTCTGTCTCTGTGTAGCGAGTCTCTTCGTTATAGCTGCGCACTACCAGGGCACCAATAATGCCAGTGTGTGATTTGAGCGGCACGCCCAGCCAGTACAATGGAGCCGTTGTTTCAATGGGGAGCCACTGGTCCTGGTCTTTCAGGTTGTCGGGGGTCAGTAGCACGGTTTGTTCGCTACGGATGACTTTTCCGCTGAGCGTGCCCGAGTCAAGAGCCCGCGTCTCCGGCGTCTCATTGTTTTCATCAACATAGTAAGGAAAACTCAGCTCGTCATTTTTAGCATCGTACAGCGCTACGGAAAAATTGCTGGCAGGCAATAATTCGGCAATGATCTGATGGATTTTCTGAAACAGGTCGGGCAGGTTCTCGGCCAGATGTGCGGCTTCTGAAATAGAGTACAGCGCTGCCTGCATGGACTCGGCTCGCTTACGCTCGGTGATATCGCGCGCAACCGCAATTCTCATCTGGTTTGTTTCTGACCAGCGGGCTGACCACATGATATGTACAAGCCGACCATCTTTGCGTATGTAGCGGTTCTCGAAATTCAGTTTGAAATTACCCGCCATAATCTCGTTCGCTGCCTGTAGTGTTTTATCCCGGTCTTCGGGATATACCAGATCAATCATGGCTTTGCCGATCATTTCTTCAGGCGTGTATCCAAAAATGCGTTCACAGGCCGGGCTGACAAACACAAAGCAGCCCGAAGCGTCGACAACGCAGATGGTATCGGGGAGCAGATCGATAACGCTACCGATGGCTATGTACGGGCCGGTTTTCATTTGTTAACTATCTTCTTCCGGGTTTGCGTTTAGATTGGTGCATCAGATGACTGTGAGGGATCAGAACTCAATCGGGATGGTCTCCGCGTCAGTACGTGTGTCCAATTTTATCTGAATATCGAGTCTAAAACCCCATATTTTCCGGATAAAATCACATATTTGAAGTGACGGCTGGCAACTGGAATCTTGTTCCCGAGCCGATGACTAGACGCACCCGGGGCGATTTAGTGCGCACAGGTTTCCATGCGCTTCATTTTCGATCTGGATCGTTGCATGTTCAATATCAAACTGGTCATGCAGGTGGTTCTGAATAGTCTGCAGCAGGTTGTCGTCGATATAATCGCTGGTGGTAACGAGATGCACGGTCAGCGCAGTTTCGGTGGTGCTGAGTGCCCAGACGTGCAAATCGTGAATTTCTGAAACTGGTTTCAGTCCGGTCAGATAAGCCCTGATTTCAGAAATATCGATTCCCTGCGGAACTGCATCGATGGAAAGACTGAGTGATTCTTTCAGTAAATGCCAGGTGCCTATTAATATTACGAATACAATTGCGAGACTGATCGCGGGATCCAGCCACAACCAGCCGGTATACATAATGGCGATGCCTGCAATGACCACGCCAAACGAAATACCCGCATCTGCCGCCATGTGCAAATAGGCGCCGCGGATATTAAGATCATGTTTCTGACCGCTGATAAATAGCAGTGCAGTGATTGAATTAACAACCACACCGATACCAGCCACAATAATAATGGTCATACCATTGGTTGCTGGTGGATTCAGCAGTCGGCCAAAGGCTTCCCAGGTAATGCCGCCGAGCGCGACCAGCAACAAAACAGCGCTCGCCAACGAAGCCAGTATGGTGACTCTGCGAAAGCCGTAGGTACGATTTTTGGTGGCAGACCATGTTGCCAGGTAGCCTGCGCCCCAGGCGAGCAACAGGCTGATCACATCACTGAAGTTGTGTCCCGCGTCTGCAATCAGTGCAAGCGAGTCTGCGATGGTGCCATAGATTATTTCAACAACAACAAACACCACATTCAGCGCAATGCCGATCGCAAAAGCGCGGTTGTAGTCGTGAATTTCATGGCTGTGATCGTGTGACATCAGTGCTTCCAGATATAAAGCAGGCGACAGGTCACTAGGTTAACCGTAAAGACGCTGATGACGCAAAGGGTATGTTCAGGATTAACCACAATGGATTAAAGTTTTCAGATGATCAAGTATTAAGTGTCTTTATCTATCTTTATGTCGGATTTGATAGCCTGGATTGTTGTCTGGGCGCATGGCGTTCGGGTAATTCCAGTCGGTTTTGACATCCTGACATCAGATAGCCAGTGGTATAGCGCGAGAAAGTATCAGTAGGTTTTACCGGAAAACAGGAATACCATGTACATTAAATGTTGATGCGGCGTATCCTCTGATACTTAATCTGTCGCAGCGGTAAGATGCTTTGCTGGTTTCCTGATTAAATAATTTTAAGGAATATTCCGATGGAATTTATGTCTTCAGAAGCAACGCTGCTACAGTTACAGTCTGGCTTATATGCTGAACAAATTGTTACTGACAGGGTCGGACAGACATGAGAAGCGAAACCGTTCCCCCCTCGACTGCAGAAGCACCATCTCTGACCGAACGACCGGCGTGGAAAATGCTTGCCGCACATTCCGCATCAACACGTGATCTGACATTACGTCAGCTTTTCGCCGACGATCCGCACCGGGGTGAGCGCCTGACTGCAGAAGCCGTCGGAATTTACCTCGATTATTCAAAGAACCGTGTCACGGACGAAACCCTGCAACTGCTCATCAAGCTGGCCGAGGAATGCGGACTGGCTGAACGCATCGAAGCGATGTTCCGCGGTGAGCAGATCAATGTGACAGAACAGCGTGCGGTGCTGCACACCGCTCTACGCGCACCGAAGAGCGAACAGATTATCGTTGATGGGGTTGATGTTGTTCCCGAAGTACATGCTGTACTCGAACGCATGGCCGCATTCTCGGACCAGATCCGCAGTGGTCAGTGGCTGGGCCACACCGGTAAACGCATTCGCAATATCGTTAACATCGGCATCGGTGGTTCCGATCTCGGCCCCGTCATGGCTTATGAAGCGCTGCGTTATTACAGCCAGCGCGACCTGACATTTCGTTTTGTCTCGAACGTGGACGGCACCGATTTCGCGGAAGCCACGTCTGATCTCGACCCTGAAGAAACCTTATTCATTATTTGTTCGAAAACGTTTACCACGCTTGAGACATTGACCAACGCGCACACTGCTCGCGACTGGAGTTTGCGCGCACTAGGTGACGAGCAGGCCGTACGCCGGCACTTCGTTGCAGTCTCAACGAACACTGAAGAGGTGGCCAGGTTCGGAATCGATACCGATAACATGTTTGGTTTCTGGGACTGGGTTGGCGGGCGTTATTCGATGGATTCAGCCATCGGCCTGTCGACCATGATTGCCATTGGCCCCGGTAACTTCAATGCCATGCTCGCAGGTTTTCATAGCATGGATCAGCACTTTCGTAGCACGCCATTTGCACAAAACCTGCCCGTGCTGATGGGCTTGCTGACACTATGGAACGGCAATTTTCTTGATGCACACACAATCGCGGTGCTGCCGTACGATCAATACCTCAAATACTTCCCCGCCTATCTACAGCAACTGACAATGGAGAGCAACGGCAAACACGTGACGCTCGATGACAAAGAGGTCACGTATCAAACCACACCTGTCTACTGGGGCGAGCAGGGCACCAATGGTCAGCACTCGTTTTATCAACTGATTCACCAGGGAACAAGACTGGTTCCCTGTGACTTCATCGGATTCTGCCAGCCGCTGAACTCGCTGGGCAATCATCACGATTTGTTGATGTCGAATCTGTTTGCACAAAGTGAAGCGCTGGCGTTCGGCAAGACAGAAGCCGAGGTCATAGCTGAAGGCACGCCAGAAGGACTGGCGCTACATCATACGTTCGATGGCAATCACCCGAGCAACACCCTGCTTGCTGAACGGCTGACGCCGCAGATATTGGGCTCGCTGGTTGCATTGTATGAACACAGTGTTTTCACCCAGGGCGTGATCTGGAATATTGATTCGTTTGATCAATGGGGCGTCGAGCTGGGCAAAGTGCTGGCGCAGCAGACGATTCCGGAACTGGAAAGCGCAGACGAACCGACGCTCAAACATGACAGTTCAACCAACACGCTGATCCGGCGTTATCGTCGATATAAAAACCAGCGCTGATAAAATATCAGGCACCACAGCAAATACTAACGGCTGCTCGTGCACTGCGGGCAACGCGATTTAAGCAAAGCAGATCCGAATGAATATGACTGAGCCGCTTTACAGACTGTTTCTGGTGCGTCACGGTGATACCGCATGGTCGGATGCGCACCGTCACACCGGGTTGACCGATATACCTCTTAATGAAAATGGAGAGCGGCAGGCGCGCGCACTTGCTGCGCATCTCAAAGGTGTACGGTTTGCACGTAGCTTTACCAGTCCCTTGCAACGGGCGCTGCATACCTGTGAACTTGCTGGCTTTGCTACAGAGGCCGAGCCAGACGCCGATCTGGTTGAATGGGACTACGGTGATTATGAAGGGCGTACTACCTCGGACATACGGCAGGAACGTCCGGACTGGGATCTGTTTAGTAATGGTTGCCCTGACGGTGAAATGCCAAAAGACATAATGCTACGTGCTGACCGTTTTATTGAAAAGGTGCGATCAGTGCCGGGCGATGTTATCGCATTTACCAGCGGGCATATCACCCGCGTTATTGCTGCGCGCTGGTTAGCGCTCGAACCAGACGCAGGAAAACATTTTTTCGTCTCCACCGCTGCCATCAGTATCCTCGGTTATGAACATAACAGCAGCGAGCCTGTTATCAGACTCTGGAATGCGCAGTCAACAATAGGTTGACGATCATTTTATAACTTCAGTTTAATGAATTATTAGAAGTTTCTCTTATAACAAAGTTGAATACCGCTATAAGAATAAAATAATGCCTCGTTATTTTATTTGCGCATCTATGGATGTTGCGAGGCTGCCGGTGAAAACAGAATCAACAGTCGCTAGTTTATGTGCCGAACGAATTACCACTAAGGATGTCAACATCGGTAAGCGGCGTTTCTAACATGAAAAATATGACCGCTTGTGCCATTCAGGTAATGATATATGCGTATCAATTGCTATGCACGATGAACGCGCTCTGACACTCGAAACAGGTCGTCGGCAATTTTACAAAAACAAGGTGCGCTTAAAATGAAAAACATATTGTATTTCACAGGATACCTGTCAGTCGGGCTGCTTACATTAGTTGCATATGTGGCTAGTGCAAAAATGATGACAGACCCGTTACCGGGTCTGGTCGGTGCTTTTCCTTCTCACCCGAAAGGCGCGGGACCGGGCAAGTTGAATATGCTGAACCTGCCAGGTGATTCGGTACACATGGCTAAGTTTGGGCAAGCAGGGACACCCACGGGCAACAGCTTTTATGTTGCGGTCGACTTGAGAAAAAATCGCGTTTACGTCCCGAGTGTGGCCGGTACAACCTATGTAATAGATCTTGCTACTGGTAAACCCTTAAGTCACTTCAAAAGCCTGCCGGGAGGCCGTGTTGCACGCCTTTCACAGGATCACAATACGGTGTTCATTCTTTCCGGCAAGACGCTTGCTGCGTATTCGACCAAAGACGAGACGCTGCGCTATAAGATTCCAGTTGGCGGCAATGCGATGACTTTCAGTGAAAACGGAAGGCAGCTGTATGTGGGAGGCAATATGGATAAAGTCATTACAGAAATCGATGTATCCAGCGGCCATGTAAAACGTCACATCAGTATCGGACATTCAGGCGATATAGCCTGGGCAAATGGAAAGCTATTTTCCGCAGACATGCGCAACGGAATAATGTCAGTATACAACCCGCAAACCGGACATATTGATCGTTTGAAAACAAACGAGGTAGATCACCACTTTAGTTACAAAAAAATTCCTGCCGCCAGAGCTGGTTTTATGCAATTGGCCGTTAGCGCTGACCAGATGACAGTTTACGCCGCTGGATTTTCCGGACATATTCTGCGGTTCTCAACGGCTAAACCAGCCTATCTGGGTGAAACCAGGATATCGACTGGTAAAGCGGGTCCTGAAAAGCTCAGTGGTCTTGCTATGTTGCCAAACCCTGATAAGGATGAGGCCATCACCACGATTGAAAATCGTCACGAGTCTGTGATTGTTGATCTACATAATGGGCATGTGCTAAAGCGCTTGCCGAAAATCGCCAGTAACCGCTGGGTGCAGGTGCGTTGATCCGGCGCAGAGTTTGCTCAAGATATACGCTTTTGAATAGTCGGTAATTATCATTGATATATTTCGTTATATCGTCAGCTTCATTTTCGTTAATTAGAGCTGCATATTTGTGGCTGTGAATATGGGAAAGAATAAAATAAATAGTGACTTTGCGCTTCATCGTCTACATTGAAATCATGTTCAATGATTTCATCAATCACAGAAAGCATGTGCATGCCTGAATATTTCGTATTTGTTTCTTACAGGCGATGAGCCATCGTTAAGCTGATTGATAGCCAGTGCACAGGCTTCAAAAGCCTCTTTTGCCCACTGTTCATGCTGTGACGGCTGACCGTTGGAGCCAGGCTAAATAGCGCGGTTCTAACAGGCCGGTTACAATGGTCCCAGATCTCGAATGGTTATGCTAACGGTAATACCCTGGGGAGGACTATGAATACGCGCTGGCTGCTGAGCAATTCGCCGCTTCGACTCGCGCTGATGGCCGCTGCGGTGGGGCTGGTGGCAGGTGCCGGAGCGGTCATATTCCGCGACCTCATCGCATTCTTTCATAACGGGTTCTTCCTCGGTCAGTTTTCCCTCTCCTACGATGCCAACGCTCACACACCGCCCAGTCCGTGGGGCGCGTGGGTCATTCTGGTTCCTGTTGGCGGCGCGATTCTGGTGGCGTTTCTGGTGAAGAATTTCGCACCCGAAGCAAAGGGCCATGGCGTGCCGGAGGTCATGGATGCGATCTATTACAAGCGGGGCGTGATACGGCCGGTGGTCGCCCTGATCAAGTCGATCGCCTCTTCAATCTCCATCGGTTCGGGCGGTTCGATAGGCCGCGAAGGACCGATTATTCAAATCGGCTCTGCATTCGGTTCAACCCTGGGGCAGCTGGTGCGTATGCCCGAATGGCAGCGGCTGACTCTGGTCGCCTGCGGTGCCGGTGGGGGCATCGCAGCAACGTTCAACACTCCGATCGGCGGGATGTTGTTCGCGATTGAATTAATTCTGGTCGAGATCAGTGCACGTACCCTGGTGCCGGTCGCGATCGCGACCGGGGCGGCGACATTTGTCGGGCGGCTTGCGTTCGGTAATCATGCATCGTTCGACATCCCGGCGCTGGCGATACCCGCCACTCATGCAATCCCCGTCCTGTCCTATGTCGCCTTTGTCATCCTGGGTGTATTGCTCGGCCTGGTATCGGTGCTTTACATCCGTGCCTTGTACAAGTCGGAAGATATTTTCGATCGAATGCCGGGTAATTACTACACCCGCCACGCTCTGGGCATGCTGATGGTGGGCTTGATGATGTACCTGTTCATGCGTTACACGGGTCACTATTACGTTCAGGGGATTGGTTACGCCGTGGTACAGGACATTCTGGTCGGTAACAGCAACGTACCATTTTTTTTGCTACTGTTATTCGCGGCTAAACTGCTGGCGACTGTCATCACTCTGGGCTCCGGTGCCTCCGGCGGAGTGTTCTCGCCATCGCTTTACATGGGCGCGACACTGGGGGCAGGTTATGCGATCGTGATAGATCATCTGTTACCGGGGTTGAACCTCGGTACTGCGGCTACCGCAGTCATCGGCATGGCGAGTGTCGTTGCCGGAGCGACCGGAGCGGTATTAACAGCAGTGGTCATGACCTTCGAAATGACCCGTGACTATAACGTCATTATCCCGTTAATCATCGCGGTCGCCTTCGCCCACGGCACGCGCACACTGTTATTGCCCGACAGTATTTACACCCTCAAGCTCACTCGCCGCGGTGACTTCATCCCGGCCTCGATTCAAACCCACCTTTATTTGCTGCGCACAGCAGTCGAGTTTATCGAGAATCCGCTGGTCTATATTCCCGCAAGCAGCACAGTCGGTAAACTGCGTCAGCTCACTAGGCAGGCCGACCCTGTTCCTCACGTGGTCGTGGTTGAGGATGGAAAGGTGCTGGGTATTCTCCCGTCTGCGGTATTACCCGGGCGCCTCGGCCACAGTGACAGGACCGATGCCTTGCCCGTCAGCGATATCGAGACCTGTCCGTTTGTTGTCTCCAGTGCCGACGATTTACTCATCGACGTCGTCGCGGCAATGCGCTTCCATGAGCGCGAGGTAGCTGTCATCGCCAGGAATGAGAAACTGCAAAGCGCCGATGATGTTCTGGGTGTCATTACCTGGGCGGATATTCATGAACATGGCAATCTGCCGGATCACATGGTGACGGCGCAGCGTTGTCGGAAATAAGACTTGCAGTTGCCAGGGGGTATTTGTGGTAAGAAGCGTGGTTGGTCCTGTCAGTTCCTGATATTTCTCAAAGAGCAGGGGAGGCTACAGCTACTCATAAGTGTAATTGCTAATCCCAGGTAGTACAAAACGCGGTTGTTAGTGCGTTACCTCTGCTTATTTTTCATAGTTGATTTAATAAGTTTCCCAAAACGCTTATCTTTCTTTCTTTTTTCTAAATAGGACATTTGATTGAATTCGGACTCTTTTTTCATCTTTAGATAGTTTTGATAGCGTTGTTCTGACAGATCACCTGCTTTTATAGCAGCCAAGATCGCACAGCCTTTTTCATTGGTGTGCGTACAGTTAGCAAACTTGCAGCTTTGAGAAAGCTCCAGTATTTCAGAGAAAGTCTCATCCAGGCCATCATCCACGGACATGCTACCAAGCTCTCTCATTCCTGGAGTATCTATTATCATAGCTCCGCTGTCTAAGCGAACTAATTGACGGCTTGTTGTCGTGTGTCGACCCTTGCTTTGTATTTTACTTACTGGCTGGGTTTCAAATAGCTCATTACCGATTATGCTGTTAAGTAAGGTGGTTTTACCAACACCCGATGAACCTAACAAACAATAGGAATATCCGCTCTTTAATAAGCTAATAATTGAATCAATATTCTCCCGGCTTGAATTGCTAAACTCCATAACGGTAGTTTTCGGAGCAATACCCAGAACTCTTTTCTTAATCTCGTTAGCCTTTTCAGTGGGTATAAGATCGCACTTGCTCAGTAGAATAATTGGTTCAATTCCACTTTCATTGACCATAACTAAATAGCGCTCTAATCTACGTAGATTAAAATTATCATTCAAAGATTGAATAATAAAGGCAACGTCAATATTTGCAGCTATCAACTGGAAATCAACTAGCTTCCCAGCCGTCTTTCTTTTCAGAAGAGTCTTTCTTGGGAAGACGCCATATATAATTGCATGGGTATCATCATCGTAAAAATCGGCATACACCCAATCCCCAGTAGTAGGAAGATCACTTGCAGATTCGGTACTGTAAAGAATATTTCCTGACAACTCAGCAAAAATTTCCTCCTCGCCCTTTGTCACGGTGTAACTATCTTTGTGCACAGAAACTATCCGAGCGACACCATGAGCGGCAATTTTTTCATCATCCACTCGGCTCTTGAACCAGTCGCTATACCCTATGCTTTCGAGATCACTCATTTTTCAACTTATATCTCACTTGCTCTATTGTGCCTAACGTGTAAGCTCAGGCGCGCCGCTATTGGGCGTCGCCTGGGGTGTCTTGTTGGGCACACTGTGCTGTATTCATTCGGAAGTATTCTGCTATTTCTTGACAG
>CAYRNH010000010.1:0-22374 GCA_964425515.1 uncultured Thiotrichaceae bacterium
CTGCTTGATTATGCCGAATTGATGCTGTTCCTGCTGGTAGCGATGACCTATATCAATGCCATGGAAGAACGCCAGGTATTTAATGCGCTACGCGCCTGGCTAGTGCACAAAGGTTATGGTTTTCGCACCCTGTTCTGGATGACCGGCACGCTCGCGTTTTTTATATCGCCAGTGGCAGACAATATGACTACAGCTCTGTTGATGTGTGCCGTGGTCATGGCTGTTGGCGGCAACAATGCACGTTTTGTTTCACTGTCATGTATCAATATCGTCATTGGCGCTAATGCAGGTGGCGCCTACAGCCCGTTTGGCGATATTACAACCTTGATGGTATGGCAAAAAGGCGTAGTGGATTTCTATTCATTCTTCGATCTATTCATTCCTGCGCTGGTCAATTTTATTGTGCCAGCGCTCATTATGCAGTTCGCAGTTCCCAGGGAACAGCCGCACCCCAATCCCGAAGAAGTTGTTATGCGGCCTGGCGCTATCAGCATTATTGTGCTTTTTCTGCTGACCATTATTACCGCGGTTTCATTTCACAACTTTCTGAATCTCCCGCCGGTGATGGGCATGCTCACCGGGCTCGGCTATTTGCAGGTGTGCGGCTTTGTGCTGAAACGCAGAGCACTGGCAAACATATCGCGTAACTTGGCTAACAATAATACCGGCAAATTGGGTGATGTGGTTCCTTTCGATATTTTCAATAAAATCGCGCGCGCGGAATGGGACACACTGTTATTTTTCTACGGCGTGGTCATGTGCGTCGGTGGTCTGGGTTATATCGGCTATCTCGAAATGGCTTCCCGCGTCATGTATCACGGCTGGAGCGCTACCACAGCCAATGTCAGTGTCGGACTGCTGTCTTCCGTGATAGATAATATTCCAGTGATGTTCGCGGTATTAACGATGAATCCCGATATGTCACTGGGACAGTGGCTACTTGTCACCATGACCGCAGGCGTTGGCGGCAGCCTGTTATCTATTGGCTCGGCAGCAGGTGTTGCATTGATGGGCCAGACCCAGGGCAAGTACACATTCTTCAGTCATCTACGCTGGACGCCGGTAATCGCACTTGGTTATGCCGCGAGCATAGTGGTGCATATGTGGATCAATGCAAACCTGTTCCATCACTGAATTATGCCTGTTTAAGCGCCTGCTGCCATTGCGGGTGTTCGCGCACCCGCTGCAGCGCCTGTTGTAACAGTTCTTTGCCCGGCGCAGTACGATGCCAGGTCGATGCGCCAGAAGGATGCGGCAAAGGAATCAGATCGGCATTCACGCCATACAGCTGCTTCCGAAAGGACAGGCCGATTACCTCTGTTAACCTGTTTACCTCCAGATATTGCGATATTGCCAGCTTGCCCACCAGCAATATCAACTCAGGTTGTAAAAGTTCTATTTCTGCCTGCAACCAGTGCGAGCACTTTTCGATTTCAGACACATCCGGAACGCGATCACCCCCTTTTGGATTCTTTCCCGGAAAACAGCGGCATACTGCGGTCATGTAAACCTGTTGACGAAAGCCATCCTCGCCAAGACCGATCGATTCAAACCATTTGAACAGCGTTTTGCCCGCGGTCCAGGCAAAAGGCCGACCCAGCACAGGTTCTTTATCGCCTGGCGCCTGGCCGATGAGCAGAATTTTAGTTTGTACCGGATCACACATCACAACCGGGGGAACCATCTGTGAGCACTGCCGGCACTTGCGTAGTGCTACCTGGTGCTGGATGATCGCCTCAAGACTGGCCATAGTATTATTCCTGAAAAAAATATCACTTCAATTAAATTAATCTTTGTATGTTAAAGCCTTATTGACTGGGATACTATTGGACATCAGTTTATAAATACCAATGATTGAAACCTGTTATCTAATCGCTAGTAGGCACATGGATACAGGCAAAATCATAATAATAACCAGCTGCCTACAGGTTAAATAGCCATGGAATTAATTAACAAGCTGACATCACTTCTAAATAAATTGTCCGCTGAATTTATTACGCTTTCTGGTGGCTATCAGTTTGCAACCATACTCGCCTGCGGCACACTGGCATGGTTTACACACACGCGCTGGCAAAAATTTATCAGCAAACTGCTGGGCAACCTCGAAAAAAGAGGCTTTGCACGATTCTTTTTACGCGCGACTGACCGCGCAGCTTTTGCGCTAAGTATGCTGCTGTATCTTGTAGTCTGCCGTTTTGTTCTTGAGCAATTTAAAATAAACGTAGCGCTGCTCGATATTTTCACGCCACTGTTACTGTCATTGGCGGGAATTCGTATTGCAGTGTATACCATCCGAAAAAGTTTTCCTCGCAGTCCGGCCTTGCGCGCCTGGGAAGGCGTACTCAGTTTTATGGTATGGGGTATTGTTGCATTGCACCTGATCGGCTGGCTGCCCGATGCGTTATCAGCACTGGACTCAGTGGGTATCGACATGGGAAACAGTCGATTCACCCTGTTATCGATGTTCAAGCTGGTGATTGCAATTCTACTTTTCATGCTGATTGCAAATTCAGTAACACGTTTGATTGAAGCTCGCACAAGGCAGTCTTTGTATATGAGCCCCAGCATGCGTGTTGGCCTGACCAAGGTCAGTAAGTTTCTTGTTTATACTATCGCTATTCTGCTTGCACTAAAAAGTGTTGGCATTGATCTGACTACATTGGCTGTATTTAGTGGCGCGATTGGTGTCGGCATTGGTTTTGGTTTACAAAAAATATTCAGTAATTTTATTTCGGGCTTTATCCTGCTGTTTGATCGCTCCATTCGTCCTGGCGATGTCATCACGATCGGTAATCGCTTTGGCTGGGTGCAGGCGCTGCATGCACGCTACGTGGTCGTACGTGATCGCGATGGCGTGGAAACACTGATACCAAATGAAAATTTAATCACTACCGAAGTGACAAACTGGAGTTACACCGATCGCAATGTTCGCCTCAAGCTGCCGGTACAAATCAGTTATGACAGCGATCTTGAACTGGCGATGCAGCAAATGGTTGAAGCGAGCAACGAACATCCGCGCGTTCTCAAGGATCCTGAAGCAGTGACACGCCTGATGTCATTCGGCGACAATGGTATCGAGCTTGAATTGCGTGTCTGGGTGCGCGACCCCGAAGCCGGCCTGGGCAGTGTGCGATCCGATATCAATCTCAATATATGGAGACGCTTTAAGCAGCACCACATTAAAATTCCTTTCCCGCAACACGATGTTCATATTATAGCCAGTAACGACAGCTGCTCTGAATAACATAAGTCTCTATCGATCCATAGAGGCCCGCATCAAACCCCATGCCCTAGCTGAGCAACGCTTTCGTAATGATTTCGTAATACTATTATAATATTCTTGCTAGCAGGAAATTCTTCAAAAACCGTGACAGGCAGCATTCTTTTTTATGACCAAACGCCAGAAAAAAATTGCTCATATAGAAACGCCCTATAAGGACATTACGCTTCAGGATTACACCGTAGAAAAGCGCAGGCTCCAGCTTGAACTTCTAAAGGTTCAGCAATGTATTGTTGAAGAAAAAATGCGCGTTGTAATATCACTCGATGGGCGTGACGCTGCAGGCAAAGGAGCTACCATCAAACGGCTGATCGAAAAATTAATGCCCAAGTTTTATCACGCAGTCGAACTCGGCATTCCCACTAAAAATGAATCAAAGTACTGGTTCAGGCGTTACGAGTCCCATTTCCCTCATCCGGGTGAAATCGTTTTTTTTGACCGTTCCTGGTACAACCGCGCACTTATCGAACCCACCATGGGTTATTGCAGCGAAGCACAGTATAAATATTTTATGAGAAATGTACTGAAGTGGGAACGTAAACATATCGACAAAGGGCTTGTCATGATCAAGTTCTACCTGTCAGTTAGCTCTGAAACACAATTGCTGCGCTTTCACGAACGCCTGTCAGATCCATTAAAATTCTGGAAATTTTCTGAAAACGACATGCATGCACGTGCCAAGTGGGAACGCTTTACTCGATATAAGGAACAAATGTTCGCACGCACGTCTTCTGCCAAATCACCCTGGGTGGTGGTCAATGCCAACAATGCATTTGAAGGCCGTTTGACCTGCATGTTACACATTATACGCGCACTTGGAAAAACAGATTTTGTACCTCTGACAGGTGAGGATGTACGCAAGACGTACAAGATAGAAGTCAATGGGGTGCCTTTTAAAGGCCTCAATGCCATGCAGTACGCAACATTGCAAAGCCTGACTAAAGATCAGGATAAAGATGCTGCTGCGCCAAAGTCACTTGAAGAATTGAGCAACGAAGTCACTCCCAATCACAAGACTCAAAAAAAGTCCGCGCCAGCCTGAAATCGAATTATTTCCGCGGCACATAAGCCAGGTTGTTGTGCCAGAATTCAACCAGATAATTTATTCGTGGATGAATTTTTTCACGGTACTGACCCAGATCACATAAGTGCACCCAGCGGCACTCTATGATGCCCTCCTCCACCTGGGGCTTTACATCATCATTGTGCCCATTATAGCGCATCAGAAACCAGTGCGTTTTTTTAAGATATTTCTGCACACCATGTCGTGTTGTATGCCACGTAGGCACCAGCTTGCCCGTTACTTTCAGCTTCTCAATATCCAGGCCCGTTTCTTCCTGAACTTCACGTAGCGCAGCTGTTTCATAATCATCGCTATCAACGCGCCCCTTGGGCAAGTCCCATTTCCCACGCTTGAACATCATTAAAATACAGTTATCGTCATTGCATACCAGGCCGCCAGCAGATTCTATAACCGGTAGCCCAATCGTATTTTCAAGTGTGAATTTTGTGTTTGTGTCAGTATCGCTCACGGTCATATCTCGTTTATATTTATGTCGCTAATCGTATCACAGGAGGTGTCGCATTGAATCACTAAATCCTCTGTCCTATAACTGCTCCGCATAGATCGAAGTATTTTATCAGGACACCTCCTGTTTGCTCACGCTGTTAAGTCGGCGCTATAATCAAGCATGGCTTGCGGGTAGCATTATGTCAGCAATACTGTTTGATCTAGATGGTGTTCTTTACGAAGGCGGCTCTGCCATCAAAGGCGCTGCAGAGACCGTTGCGTGGTTTGCCGACAACAATATACCTCACCTGTTCCTCACTAACACAACATCCAGGCCTCGGTCTGCTCTGGTCGACAAGCTCGCTCGCTTCGGTATCACAACCACACCCGAACAGTTTCTTACCCCGCCATTAGCGGCTATTCAACTACTGAAACGCCAGCAGTACAATCGGCTTGCACTATTTATCCCTGCTGCAACACAAAACGAATTTTCCGCTTTTGATATCATTGACAGCAATGACGATACTGTCGACGCTGTTATTATCGGTGACCTTGCTGAAGACTGGGATTTTTCTAAGCTTAATCGTGGCTTTCGTTTATTGATGAATAATCCAGACGCTATTTTAATTGCGCTTGGAATGACGCGTTACTGGCGCGCAAGCGACGGACTTCAGCTGGATGCTGGACCATTTGTAAAAGCGTTAGAATATGCCAGCGGACGAGCCCCAATTGTAGCCGGAAAACCAGCGTCAAGTTTTTATCAGGCAGCGATTGATCTGCTCGGTGTAAACATGGATAGCCAGATCTATATGATCGGTGATGATATCGTCGGCGATATCGAAGCTGCACAACATGTGGGGCTACGGGGGCTTCTGGTTCGTACCGGAAAATTCAGAGAATCCGACCTGAATTCCGCGATAACACCCGATGCCATTCTTAATTCTGTTGCAGACCTGCCGGACTGGTGGTCAGAGCATAACTGATACTGTTGTAAATCAGGATTGCGCCATAGCCTGACCGCTTTCGATGGACGTCTCGACATGCGGAAAGTGGCAACGAAAAACACTGCCTCTGCCCGGCGTGCTTCTTATTATTAGTTCGCCATCGTGTCTGTCGAGTACATGCTTAACAATGGCCAGACCAAGACCTGTACCCCCCTGATCACGTGATCGACCAGGATCAATACGGTAAAATCGTTCGGTGAGTCGTGGGATGTGTTCATAGGTAATACCAATACCTTCATCCTCAACCCCGACACTGACACCAGCGTCATCGACCGAACTAAATATCTTTACTGCACGTTTTTCCGGTGTATATCGCAAGGCATTGGTCACCAGATTGGAAAAGGCCATACGAAGTTCTTCGCGATCACCCTCAATGGTAATCGGCATAGCAGTGAGTTTAATCTCGTGCCTTGAATCATCCATCGCCAGCGCATCCTGATAAATTTCCTGTAACAGGCTGGCTGTATCAACACTTTCCGGATGCTCAATATAATCAGCCGATTCAAGTTTTGCCAGTTCCAGAAGCTCATTCAGGATTAATTGCATGCGCTCTGTCTGAATTTGGATCTTTTCTAGTGGCTGATTAAACCGCTCGTTTTCTGATTGTTCGCGCATTACCTCAACATAACCAGAAATAACCGTGATCGGTGTCTTTAGCTCATGCGACGCATTAGCAATAAAATCACGTCGCATAGAATCCAGTTTTGTGCGCTCGGTGATGTCCCGTGTGACCATAAGATACTGACCGTTTCCATAGGGTGTGAGCGCAAGTAACATGCGGCTCTCACCTATATTGAACTCTAACGGCTTGTCGTATTGTTTTGACTTTATATAAGCAACAAAGCTCGGTTGTCGGATCAGGTTATCTATGCGCTGACCGATATCGTTACTGGCTTTGAGGTCAAAAATAGCTTGCGCAGCGGGGTTAAACCAGTCAATTTCAAAGTACTCATTGAGCACAACCGTGGCATACGGCAATGCCTGGGTTGATTCTTTGAATTTTGACAACATGGTTGTCAGTCTGCGCCTTGCTTTTCTCTGGCGCTGGTATAAATGAAAAAGCCCGGAATAGATTTCATCCCAGACGCCTGTGGATTCGGGCGTGTTCTTTGAAGGTGAATTTAACCAGCGGGTTAAGATATGTATGTTATATAGATGCCTGGATAGATATACTAATAGTGCGATCAGTAGCAGGCTGCGCGTTACACCAAATATCCAGCCAATCAGCGCCACTAGCACCAAAAGCACACCCGCCCAGTACAGCTCCTCGCGCAACCCCTTACTCACAACTGCCTCGAGAATCGATACCCTCTGCCATGAACAGTTTGTACGAGACTTTCCAGGTGGTGCATGCCAAGGTTTTTGCGCAAACGTCTGATATGAACATCTACAGTACGTTCTTCAACATACACCTGCGCGCCCCAGACCTGATCAAGTAGTTGCGTGCGCGAAAACACTCTATCAGGATGACGCATAAAGTAATGCAACAGACGGAACTCAGTTGGTGGTAAATCCAGCGCATCTTCACCTACTTTGACACGCTGACTCACCGGATCAAGAAATAATCCGGCAATCTGGATGGGCTGTTCTTCTGGCATGGTGCGGCGCAGCACTGCCTGTATCCGCGACTTCAATTCGCGCACAGCGAATGGCTTGGTAATATAGTCATCCGCGCCCACATCAAGACCCAGTACACGGTCTTCTTCTTCGCCGCGCGCGGTCACCATGATTACCGGCAGACTGGAATGGTATTTACGTATTCTATGTAGCAGATCAATGCCACTGTTGTCTGGCAGCATCCAGTCCAGCAACACAATATCCGGGGATTTGCTTTCGATAAACTCCCAGGCCTGTTTTACGGTATATGCCTGATACAGTTTATAGCCCTCGGGAGTGAGGGCATATTCAAGCATATCCTGTATACCCTGATCGTCTTCTACTATCAGGATTTTTGCATAACTCATGGGCGGATATCTTTCTCAACTTTTTCAATATCAATGTGACGAATGTCTTTCCCTTTCACAAGGTAAATAACATATTCACATATATTTTTTGCGTGATCACCAATTCGCTCCATCGCTCTTGCTGCCCATACTATATCGAGAACTTCAGATATCGTCCGTGGGTCTTCCATCATATAAGTGATCATCTGCCGCATAAATGCTTTGTATTCTGCATCTACAACTTCATCAGACTTGAGTACATTCAGCGCTGCAGCCACATCAAGTCTGGCAAACGCATCCAGTGCATCATGCACCATTGTTGAAACATGCTTACTCAGATGCTGCACCCCGGCATAACGCGGATGATAGCTACTATCCCGTTCCGACATATGCACCGCCATGCTGGCGATCTTTTCCGCTTCGTCACCAATGCGCTCAAGATCGGTGATGGTCTTGATCACGGCCACCACCATACGCAAGTCTGAAGCTGCCGGCTGCCGGCGTGCAAGTATCTGTGCACATTCTTCATCAATGCTCACTTCCATTGCATTGACCTTATGGTCATCGCGAATCACTTTTTCAGCCGCTGGCGCATTCTGCGTTTGCAGAGCCTCGGCTGCTGCCAGTATCTGCTGCTCAACCAGCCCACCCATGTTCATGACATGATTACGCAAGTTCTGCATTTCCGCGTTGAACTGATGTGAGATATGTTGTGTGGTACTCATGTTTTCCATAGTATTACCTGTAACGACCGGTTATATAATATTTGTTCTTTATGGAGCGACAAACACTCTATTGCTGTCACTAAATTCTATCATTTTCCCCTGCAAGCAGGATGCTGTCTTTACCTGGAAGAATACACAGTCCCCGACTGTTGCGCCCAACAAAGACCTGGAGATACCACTATCTCAGAATTCTGAAAGCCCGAGCAGTCAAATGCATGGTCAAGGCGTATATTTGGAAACCGGCCACCCAGTGGTATGCTTGCTATCATTTCGATCATGCCAGGCCTGCGACAGTGGTTCCTTTGATTACACAGAGTCTGTTGACACATAGGCGCGATCATACTAACGAAATGTTACTCTGATATTACGAAATATGACAATTATGCATCACACCACCAGCGGAGGCCGCCTGCCACAGACAGCTTCGCCTGACACAACCCCGCCAACCTCGACAAGGACATTACCATGCACGTAACTATAGTTCATATCCATGTCAAACCCGAGCGCATCGCTGACTTTATCGAAGCCTGCCGACACAACCACGAATCGTCGATCAAGGAACCCGGCAATCGCCGTTTTGATGTACTGCAATCCGCGACAAACCCCGGCTGGTTCACGCTCTACGAAGCCTTTAGCAGTGCCAAAGCGGCGGCGGCGCACAAACAGTCCGCGCACTACGCACGCTGGCGTGACACAGTCTCTGACTGGATGGCCATTCCCCGAAAAGGCCTGCTGTTCAACGGTCTGTTCCCGGCTGAATGATCAACTCGTTCAGGCCTTTCGCTATCGCGCGTCTGCCAAGAATTGAATTTGGCTGCGGCACATTTTCCCGGCTCGGCAAACTCAGCGCGCAGTACGGCCCGCGCGTACTGCTGGTCACCGGCGCCAGTTCATTTGCCAGAACCCGCTACTGGCCGCAGTTGCAGCAGCAGTTTGACCAACTGGGCATGACCTGTTCCAGTATGACCATTGCCGGCGAACCTTCGCCACAGATGGTGGACCAGGCAGTGGCGCACTATTCCGATCACGCCATCGACGTTGTGATCGGCATCGGCGGCGGCAGCGCGCTGGACGCAGCCAAGGCCATCGCCGGACTGCTGCGTCCCGGCAACAGTGTCATGGACCATCTCGAAGGCGTCGGCCCGGAGCTTGAATATAAGGGGCCGGCACTACCTTTCATTGCGGTGCCGACTACAGCGGGAACCGGTAGTGAAGCGACCAAAAATGCGGTGCTGGGTGTTCAGGGTCCTGGCGGCTTCAAAAAATCGTTTCGTGACGACAAGCTGGTCGCTGAAATCGCCATTGTCGATCCCGACCTGCTCGCTTCCTGCCCACCCGAAGTCATCGCTGCCAATGGCATGGACGCGCTGACCCAGCTGATCGAATCCTATGTTTCGCTGCGCAGCAATATGTTTTGCGACGCCCTGGGCATCAGCGGTTTGCGTGCCGCGCGCGATGGACTGGTAGCCTTATTCACCAGCCAGGGCCAGGACAGCGGTGCGCGCGAACGCATGGCCTACGCTTCGCTGATCTCGGGAATCAACCTGGCCCAGACCGGGCTCGGTTCGGTGCACGGTCTGGCAGCACCGCTGGGCGCGTTTTATCCGATTCCGCACGGTGTAGTCTGCGGCACCCTGGTCGCCACCGCTACCGAAGTCAATATCCAGACCATGTGTGCGCGTGATAGTGACAATCCAGCACTGGAACGCTATGCCCGAATCTCCGAAGTGCTGTGTCAGCAGCGGCACCGCTCCAGAGAACAGGCCTGGGAAAAACTGATCGAGCTGCTGCATCACTGGACCGAAGAACTGCGACTTAAAAAACTTTCAGCTTATGGGCTGCAGCCATCGGGCATCGAACAGGTGGTTGCCAATGCACGTGGCAGCAGCATGAAAACCAACCCTATTGTGCTCAGCGACGATGAACTCGCCGCAATTCTGACAAAACGTCTGTAACAAAAAAGACCGGCGATGCATTCAGCAATCACCGGCCCACTGTCCACAACACGTAAATATTTTTTATTCACCCCTGCGCACAGTAATTCTGGCTACCGGGTTACGCCAGTCGTAGGTCGCAGCAGAAAGATCACCGATGCCATGAATACCGCTGTGAATATGCACATAGCCTTCACCATCCGCATTGGGTGAGTACCCCTCACCGCCGCAGACCGGTCCCGGAATATCAACACACAATTCATCATTCATCTCGGTGCCAGCATCATAGGCAGGTGAGTAAAATGTGGATACACCTTCACCTGAAACTCGGACATTGTTCAGTGCAAAAAATCCATCATTGGTCGGGATCAACATGGATGCCAGACTGATGTAGCGAGCCCCATTGGCAGAAACCTTGATCGTGACCGATGCGCCGGGCGCCAGCAAACCACTGGAAACACTGGTTGCAGTAACGCGTTTGTTCGCTGCCAGCATATCAGACAGTGGAGCAGTGTTACCGCCTTCAGCCAGCATCGCCAGTTCATCGCTGGCGGCAGAGCCCAGCTTGAACAGATGCACGCCTCGCTTGTGACTGGCGACCAGGATCGGAGTAAACGATTCTGCGCGAGTCAGATTGGTAATGGTGACCAGATAATCATCACCTGCTGGTGAGGCACTGGTCACTGTAGAAAATAAAAATACTGCAGCGGCCAGAATGCCGGATAGTGCTGAATGTTGATTCATTTAAAGTCTCCTTTGGTGATAAACCATATGCAGCTAAAATTAACTGCAAGAAGACTATGCGCTCAGAATTTCACATCGGATTCACCGAATTCTCACAAAACTGTCACGAATGATCAGGCAGAGAGCTTTACCGGCAATTCGAAATCAAATTCAGTTCCTTGATCCGCTTCACTTTTAACAAACAACTTACTGCCGTGTAATTCTACTATTCGATTAGCAATCGCCAGACCAAGACCAGCACCTGAACCTACGCCATCAGCCGCAGTCGTTGATGACTGACGATAAAAGCGTGTAAAAATATGCGGCAAATCATGTTCGCTAATACCACACCCGGTATCTGTTACAGAGACATGAACCTGATCCTCTACAAGTCTTCCCATAATACTGATCACACCCTGTGGCGGCGTATGCCGCAATGCATTGTCGATCAAATTGTCCAGCACCCGCTCGATCATCGCGACATCAGCATACACATATGGCATATAATTCGGCGCATCCACCTTGATGCTAACCTCTTTCTGACTTGCGCGTAATTCAAACTTCTGCGCCACATCATAGATAAGCTCTGTAATACTAAACGCTTCACGGCTTGGCTTAAGTTCGTTAGCATCAAGCTTTGCAAGCTCGAATAGCTCCACAACCAGTTTTGACAGTCGATTCGTATTGGTCTGTGCAATTTGTAAATATTTTCGCCGATCCTCGGCCGATAAGGTTTCATCTTTTAATAACAGCGTGTCCAGATAACCTTTCAACGATGACAAAGGCGTGCGCAGATCGTGTGAAACATTCGCCACCAGCTCTCGTCTCAGCGCATCGGTTTCTCTAAGCTGGTTGAGCTGCTGATAAATACGTTCGGCCATCTGCTGAAAAGTGACCGACATATAATCTATTTCATCAACCGGCCTTTTTACATCCAGTCTGATCTGCGGCGGCTCACTAAAATCAGTCAGCCTGAAACTTTCCATGGCCTCGCCCAGAAGACGCAGTTTTCGTGTAAGCAAAAAGAACACCATCAGTGCGGCAAAAAATGCAAAAGCCAGTGAAATGACTATCGTGCTTACGCTCCACTGCATAATATAACTTTGCTTAAGCATTTCGCTTACATGATCATATTGCTCACTGCCCAGGATCGCATATATATAACCCTGTAGCTTTCCATTATTATTAATAGCAGCGGCTGAAAACGCCTTCTGCCCAAGTTTGTTTTTTGGGTCATCGCCCTCAATCAGAGTATCGGGCGACATTGTGAAAAAATGTTTTATCGGCTTTAATGAAACACGTTTCCGTTCAACGCCATGCAAATGCGATGAATATGAAATGATTTTTCCATGACGATCGAGCAAATAAAGCTCAAGACTAGGGTTGATAATCATCGCCTGCTGAAACAGATCGTCGAGATTTTTCCGATTAATCTTGCCGTTATTAATCAGCAGCCGTTCGTTTGCGATATACCTGGCAAGATCGCGATTAAGATGCTGACTCACTTCCTGCTGGTACATTTGTGCCGAGTACATACTCGCCACTACAAACATTGCGCCCATCAGCGCAAACAGAATGAATAATGTTAATACCAGTCTGGCGTATAAAGTTTTGAACATCAGGGTTTGTCGCTATTGCCTTCATCGATTTTATAGCCCACACCCCAGACTGTAACAATGTACTCGGCCCGAGCAGGGTCAATTTCGATTTTCTTACGCAGACGATTGATGTGTGAATTCACCGTGTGTTCGTAGCCATCGTGACCATAACCCCAGACCTTGTCCAGCAGCTGCGCCCGGCTATACACCTTGCCGGGATTGCGTGCAAAATGCAGCAACAGTTCAAATTCACGCGCAGTGAGTTCTACATCCTGGCCAGCAACTGATACCTGGCGCCGCTCGGGCAGTATGGTCAAATTTCGAATCGTGATGCTTTCTTCGTCGCTGTTCTCTGCAGGCTGCACGGCTTGCATCGCAGAGCGGCGCAGCATGGCTTTTACTCGCGCCTGTAGTTCCTGTATCGAGAATGGTTTAGTCAGATAATCATCGGCACCTAACTCAAGGCCCAGTACGCGATCCAGCTCAGATGATTTCGCGGTCAACATCAGTACTGGGGTTTGCACGGCCTGTTCGCGCAGCTTACGGCACACTTCCAGCCCGTTCATACCCGGCAACATCAGGTCCAGAATAACAATGTCATAAGCGCCTGTACTGGCTTTTTCATAACCATCAGTGCCCGTACCGACAAGATCGACATCCATCGCAATATCATTCAAATGCAATTTCAGCAAATGTGCAATATCGCGATCATCTTCGATAACAAGCACTCTGTTGGACATTCCTGATCATCTCCTGCGGCCGACCCATATCAGCCGATTATCTGCATAGTGTAGTCAGCTTACATCACAAAAGTATCACAAATGGTACGCCTGCGTGTTGCCACCATCTCCTGTTAGAATAGATGCTCAGCCGCGTAGACAAGGGTATACCCAGACCATGAGCGATCGACATTCCTGCTGTGTTTATTCTGGTGAAGCGCTGGCTCTATATAATTTTGGTGAAGACCACCCTTTCGGTCCACAGCGTCTGCAAGCATTTACCGATGCGTTTTATCAACAACATCTCGACGAGCGCGTCGATATACTCGAACCAGTATCCTGCTCGCGCGAGCAACTGGAACTGTTTCACGATTCAACCTATGTTGAAAAAGTACGACAGCAGTCCTTACTCGGCACCGGCTATCTGGATCGCGGCGACACCCCGGCCTTCATCGGCGTATATCAGGCCGCCTGCACCGTGGTCGGCACCAGCCTTGCCGCCGCCGAACAACTGGCACTGGCGCATCACAAGCGTGCATTTGTCCCGATCGCCGGCCTGCACCATGCGCGTCGTGATTCGGCCGCTGGCTTCTGCGTATTCAATGATTGCGGCGTGGTCATCGAATACCTGCGATCTCAGCACCATATCCAGCGCATTGCTTATGTCGATATTGACGCCCACCATGGCGATGGCGTGTTCTACAGTTTCGAGAGTGACCCCGATCTTATTTTTGTCGATAGCCACGAAGACGGCCGTTACCTGTATCCTGGTACCGGCGGCATAGAAGAAACCGGCCTGAAAAATGCGGCTGGCACCAAACTCAACATACCGCTGCCACCCGGCTCCAATGATACTCAGTTCATGCAGATATGGCCAAAGCTGGAATCGTTTGTACGCCGTCACTCGCCCGAGTTCATTATCATGCAGGCCGGTGCAGACAGCATCGAAGGCGACCCGATCACGCATCTGGCTTTTTCAGAGCAAACGCATGCGCATGTGGCCGAGCGCTTATGCGCACTTGCAGACGAGTTGTGTCAGGGTCGGTTACTGGTGATGGGGGGTGGTGGTTATAATCTCAACAACATCGCCAGAACCTGGACTGCTGTGGTTGCTGCAATGACACTACACGACTAAATGTATCACTGATGCGAATGGTCGGCTTTTATTCGCTTCTTTTATTATTTTTATTCACAAAAGCCGGTGCGTGTACTAATAAAATGCTGACCCAGACAGCAACGGAAAAGTAAAGCGTCATCCAGACTACCTCCTGACGCCAGACAGACCAGTCGAAACTAACCGTGCAAGCTTTAGCCGAATCGAGTATACCCTGCGACAAAGACAGATAAACAACGCCCAATGCTGTGTCCTGCCGATATCTGGTCCAGTACATCGGCACATCAACCGTGATCATGAATGTGATAAAGCCGAGGCAGAATAACAGCATTGCCAGCAGAAAATGTTTCTGTACTCCTTTCACTCTTGTCCACAGCGAAATAAAACTTACGGCCAGCAATATCCCAGACACGGTCCACAGTGACTCTTCAATAACACTGCCAAGATAATCCGTGGTAATGACTGCATACCACGAACTACATTCAGCCACGATAATGATCGGTACTATCAGTCGCGCTACAAATATTGATAATGGATCACCGGCGCCTTTACCGGCTTCGCGCAATAAAATAGAGCACTGCACAATAATCGCAATTTCAGCAATGGTTGCCACGGATCGGCCAACAAGCATGCTCGACAGCCAGGTACCTGCCAGGCAAATTCGCTCGAGATCTATTCTTGGCAGGAATGAACGAAAGGCACATCCGGCCACATATATCGCAGATAGTCCCAGCAGAGCTCGTCGCCACTTATAGATATAAGGATCAAGGCTGTGTTTGCGTTTCGACAACCTGAACGCTGAATAAAACCACAGGGCAATATTCAGCACGGCAGCAATGCTTATGAACAACCACCATATCTTTACTGCTGACATATTCGATCAACTTTCGATTGCAATACAGGCTGCATATTTATGTTCTTATATTTGCTGTTATCCTGTAAGTTAACAGTCACCGAGTAGAATCACAATGGTGTGACCCGAGATGAACACGTCAAACCATGACACAGCCGCTCTTGTAGTCGAAGGTGGCTCCATGCGCAGCATTTTTTCCGCCGGTCTTCTCGACGGTTTTCTTGCTCACAAGTTCAACCCTTTTGACTTTTACATTGGTGTCTCTGGCGGTGCTTTTAATCTGGTCACTTATCTCAGCGGCTCGCAGGGAATAAGCCTGCAACTCATTCAGGATATGATCCTGCATAAAAACTTTGTCAGTTACTCTCGATTTTTCCAGGGCGGACATCTGCTTGATCTTGACTGGCTGGTTTCATCATTTTTTTCAAAACCTCAGATCAGGCCGGATATTTTCACAAATGACACCAGGCCACTATACGTCTGTGTGACCGATGTAGCCACTGGCAATCCAGTTTACATAAAAACATCACGGCAAAATGTTCGCAATCTGTTATTCGCTTCCAGCTCAATACCGGTGGTTCATCGTGATTTTGCAATCCTGAACGGGCGACGCGTGTTAGACGGCGGTGTTGCTGAAGGTATTCCTGTAGCGCAGGCAGTGCGATACGGCGCACGGCGCATCATGGTTGTTCGCTCACGACACAGGCAATATATGAAACAGGACACTTTTGCCCATAAATACATCCGCTGGAAAATGAGGCGCCACCCAGCCCTGCTGGCAACCATACGCAGGCGTATTGAAATCCACAGCAACAGCATTGCACTGTTACGCAGTCCGCCTGGGGATGTGCAAATAGTAGAGATCTGTCCTCCAGATGATTTTTCGGTAAGTAGCTTTAGCCGCAATAAAGATATTTTGCTAAAAGGGTATTCTGCAGGGATAGCAGCAGCACAGAAGGCGATAGAACAATGGGAGTCCATATCTAAGCCCGAAAAACTTTTATAACACAACACGAACCCGATCAGTCAGGTTTCGATTCCTCCCAGCATCTCTATATACAGGCCTCAAGTGCCTGATTGCTCATTAGATAGACAAATTATGCTGGCAAAATAATACAAGCTACTTGTCGTAATAATAATGACGCAAAACCGTAATATCGATGCAATGTGCAATTGCTATTGTTCGCCACAATAAGATGTTATGGGTTAGCAATGATGCATCCACTTATCTACACACTGATAGCGATAGCCTCCTTGCTGATTATTCGAAGGATCTATATTCGCCTCCAGCTTTCCAGAGCGAAGCACCCATCTTTGAGAGGGCATTCAAAGATGTCCCGCCGAATCGCCCGGTTGATTCCCTGTTTTTCATACGATGACAGTCGCTATTTTAATAGCGATGGTGCACCTGAGGAAGTAGCGAAAATTCGCCGCCAGGGTATGAACAAACTCAGAAACCATGTGCTGGCAAAGTCACCGAAAACGGTCGCTTTCGGCGCTTCGCTGGAAGATACTATTTCTGATGTGCGCTTTACCAGTGCGTATCGCGTTCCTTTTCCTTTTCGCGAACACCTTCATAAAGAGCTCAAAGTTGGCTCGATCGTTGAGGAATCACAGGGCGTCCGAATTCGTAACCTGGATGACCAGTGGAGTTATGATGTCTCAGGCTCGTACGGCGTTAATGTTTTTGGTTACGACTTTTACAAGGACTGCATGGAGCGTGGTTTTGCCAAAGTCAAAAAATTAGGCCCGGTGCTGGGGCCTTACCATCCGCTGATACGTGAAAATGTCGAAAAGTTAAAAACCATTTCAGGGCTCGACGAAGTTTCATTCCACATGTCCGGCACGGAAGCAGTTATGCAGGCCGTCAGGCTGGCGCGATATCACACTGGTAAGACCCATCTGGTGCGTTTATGCGGCGCATATCACGGCTGGTGGGACGGGGTACAGCCGGGTGTTGGCAATCAACGCAAAACAAGCGATGTTTACACCCTGCGCGACATGAGCGATGTCACCCTGAAGGTCTTAAAAACTCGCAAGGATATTGCCTGCCTTCTGATCAATCCGCTGCAGGCACTGCATCCGAATGCAGATGCGTCCAGTGATGCTTCACTGGTAAACAGTGACCGCTCCGCTTGTTTCAATAGAACAGAATATACAGCCTGGTTGCATCAAATTCGAGATATCTGTACTCAACGCGGCATTGTATTGATATTTGATGAAGTTTTTACCGGCTTCCGTCTCGCTTATCGAGGTGCGCAGGAATACTTTAATGTTCAGGCCGACATGGTCACCTACGGAAAAACACTGGGTGGAGGACTTCCGGTAGGCGTTGTTTGTGGTCGTCACCATCTGATGAAACGTTTCAAAAACAATGCACCGGTAAACGTTTCTTTTGCACGCGGTACGTTTAACTCCCACCCCTACGTCATGGCATCGATGAATGAGTTTCTGAAACGCATCGAACAAATTGAGTACCAGCAGATTTATCAGCAATCAAATGTAGTATGGGAATCGCGCGTATCCCAGTTGAATCACAAACTGGCACAGGCGGAGTTACCGGTCAGGATAGCTCACCTTCACTCGATACTTACCATTTTGTACACCAGACCGAGCCGTTATAACTGGATGTTCCAGTTTTATTTACGTGCAGAAGGGCTGGAATTGAGCTGGGTCGGGACTGGCCGCATGATCATGAGCCTCAATTACACAGACGAAGAATTTGATGAGGTTGTTAAACGCTTTATCGTGGCTGCAGAGAAAATGCAGGATGATGGCTGGTGGTGGCAATCACCAGAGCTGACCGATAAGGCCATCAAACGGATGATGCTGAAAGACATGCTGACCGCACGGTTTCCATTTGTTAATCGGTTTAAACGCCGTCCGCTATATGGATGCCCTCATAAAGAAATCAATGAGGTGCATGACAAATGATACGAATACTCAACAACCCCGAAGCCAGTGAGTTTCGCACATCTCTGCACAGCGAATTCAATCATTATCTGGAAAAGGAAGCGAACAAATTTGACCTCGCGAACTGCCTGAAAATCGACCTGCACTGTCATGACCACAACAGTGATGTGCCAGATGAACTCTGGGGCAGAATACTCGGCTTACCGGAAACCTGGCTAAAAACCAAAAAACTTGTGAAGCTGCTTAATAAGAACGGTTGCGATGTTATCACCGTAACCAACCACAACAATGCGCGCTCCTGCTGGAACTTGCTTGAAAGCGGTCATGATGCACTGGTGGCGGCAGAATTTACCTGCCATTTTGATGAGTACAATCTGTATGTACATGTTCTAACCTATGGCTTTACCCCGGAGCAGGAAATAATATTAAATAAAAAGCGCCGTAATATTTACGATTTTGTACGCTACGCTGCAGAACAGAATATTCCCGTCATCCTGCCACACCCACTATATTTTTATACCCGCAACTACAAAATAGATCAGACCCTGTTTGAAAAACTGGCTGTGATGTTCCAGCGGTTTGAGGTGCTGAATGGACAGAGGGATTTGTGGCAAAGCGTATTAACACTCAACTGGGCGCAAAGCCTGACCGAAGATAAAATCAGGGCTTATGCAAAAAAACATGGGTTGAATCCAGCTGATTTTGGTGTCGATCCTGCCAGACCCAAAATCCTGTCTGGCGGATCAGACGACCACATGGGCATATTTGCAGGTGAATGCGGCTCATATTTATATGTCCCAGATCTGCAGAACAGGCTTAAGTCAGCCAGCCCATCCGAACTGGCTCTTGAAGCGATTCGCGAGGGCCGTATTGCACCCTACGGTCATGTGGCTGAAAACCAGAAACTTAATATCGCCTTACTGGATTATTTCTCCCAGATAGCAACAAAGATAGAAGACCCCGGTTTACTCCGAATACTGTTTCACCGCGGCGAAGCTTATGACAAAATTTCCTGTTTCGTCCTCAGTAATCTTTTACTTGAAATGCGAAAACACAAAAACACACAAAAGTTTTTTAATTTCGTCCATGACGCATTACAGGGGAAAAAGCCTAACAAGCTTGTTAAATGGAAGATCAACAAGGACTATCTGTTCTGCATACAACATCTTGAAAAAATTGCTGACAGCAAAAACAAATCGCCTGAAATTTTTATCGAAACCGTCAACCAGTCGATTATAGAACTTTATACATCACTTAATGAATTAATAATAAAGAGAATCAGGCAAAGCACGAAGGCACTTAACGGTAGTAAGCTGAATTCTTTCTCAACAGAGGAAATTACGCGCAAATTCGAAGTTCCCAGTCAACTAAGTGCGCTGTTCTTCGGTGATGGCAATAGCCACTCTAACATGGCGGGTTTTAATTTCAGCAAAATACTGGATAGCCTGTCGTTTCCTGTACTCATCAGCCTGATACTTACCGGCGCAACACTTGGAAGCACACGCCTGCTATATCAAAATCGGAATTTCTTAAATGACTTTGCCAGAACCATGGGGAAAAACAGCCACCCCAGGCGCGCACTCTATCTAACTGACACGCTGCGCGACAGGAACGGCGTATCAAACTCATTATCGGGAAAACTGGCCGAAATACAGCGTTGTGATTACCCGGTTGATTTTTTAATCTGCCACCCAGATGCTGAACCTGAACCACATTTACACGTTGTCCGCCCACTTACAAGTTTCAGCCTGCCTGATTTTGGCGAACAGGAATTCCGCATACCTGATTTAATGCAGATTGCGCGCATATTTTATGAGGGCGGCTATGACCGAATCGTATGTTCTACCGAAGGCCCAATGTCATTAGTTTCACTGTTCATAAAACACATGTTTAATGTGCCCAGTTATTTTTTTATGCATACCGACTGGCTGGATTTCATCAAGCATACAACCGATCTTAATAAGCACGAGCGCGATCGCATAAGACGACTGATGCGTGTTTTTTACCAGCAATATACCGGCATATTCGTACTCAACAATGATCATCGCAACTGGCTAACAGGACACGAGATGGAGCTGCCGCCCGAAAGCGTCATGTTGACCGCACATCATACCTGCATGCGTGACACATCCATTCGCGCTATCAATAGAACCGACCTGTTTCCTGATGCCACGGCTGAAACACCCGTATTGTTTATCGCCTGTCGCCTGAGTAAAGAAAAAGGTGTTTTTGAATTACCCGCCATAATTAATAAAGCGAAACAGACGCTTCCTGATTTGAAAATAGTAATAGCAGGTACTGGGCCTGCAGAAGACAAACTTAAGGACCTGTTGCCTGATGCACTGTTCCTTGGCTGGGTTGATAAAAAACGTATCGCCCAATTCTATATGGGGCTTGACCTTTTCATTTTTCCATCAAAGTTTGACACTTTTGGCAATGTCATTCTTGAGGCTTTTGCTTATGGCATGCCTGTTCTTGCATACAATTGCAAGGGACCCAAGGACATCGTCGAACATGGCATTAGCGGCTACCTGGTTAATGATGTAGAACAGATGAGCACGAGCATCGTTAGTCATTTTGCGAATCCATCAGCACGCGACGCTATGCGCAGGAACGCCCTGCACCGCTCAGAGCAATATCAGGCCGACCCTATCATGAGCCAGTTTATCCTGGACATGGGCCTCGACTTACCAGACACCACCATCACCGTCGAGCAAAGGTCAGTTGCATGACCAGAATTATCCGAGCCATGAGTCAGCAGGAACAGCTGAATTTTTTATTGACTAATCGCATACCACGCAGACTGCTGACCAGGTTAATGGGCTGGTATAGCAATATTGAAAGCAGAGCACTAACTGCTATCTCTATTTTTATATGGAAATTGTTTGCAGATGACCTCGATTTGAGCGAGTCGCGTAGCAGTTCCTTTAACAGTCTACGTGACTGCTTCATCCGCGAGCTAAGAGAGGGCGCTCGTACCATTGACACGAGAAGGAATATCGTCACCAGCCCCTGCGATGCCATTGTTGGCGCCTGTGGCAAAATTGAAGGCTCAACAGTGTTCCAGGCAAAAGGCTTTCCTTACGAACTAAATGATCTCATACCAGACAGGGCTCTAGCGGAAAAATATCGTGATGGCGTTTATGTCACACTACGCCTCAAGTCCAGTATGTATCACCGATTTCACGCGCCTGTTGATTGCAGCATCAATAATATTACTTACATTTCAGGTGATACCTGGAACGTTAACCCTGTTGCTTTAAAACGAATTGAAAAACTGTACTGCAGAAACGAGCGAGCTGTTGTCGCACTAACAACAGACGGCAAGGGCAGCAGCATCACTCTTGTACCAGTAGCCGCCATCCTGGTTGCCAGCATCAAATTTCACTGCCTTGAAAACACCCTTGATCTGAAATACCACGGTCCCAACCACATTAACTGCCACGCAGAATACAGCAAAGGTGATGAAATGGGTTATTTCCAGCATGGCTCAACCATCATTGTATTTGCTACCGGCAATCACACCCTATGTGATGATATCACCACAGGCGCACGCATCAACATGGGTCACGCACTACTGTCACACCATTGATATGACTTTATTATGTACTGCCAGGAGAATTATTCTATGACATTTTTAGAAGAGCTGAAACAGCAACGCTGGGATGACCATCGTTACTATCACCACAACCGTATTAACCAGATGCTGCACTTACTCAGTGCCTGTTCTTTTTTAACCAGTTATGCGCTTATCTACTTTGACCCCGTTTCCGCAGTTATGATCGGCTGGCTGCTAGCAATGGTATTACGTCAGACAGGGCATTTTTTCTTTGAGCCGAAAACCTATGACGAAGTCAATCATGCCACGCATGAGTACAAAGAAAGCGTGAAAGTTGGTTACAACCTGTTTCGAAAAGTTATCCTGCTTTCCGTATGGATACTGGCCCCGGTGTTACTGTATTTTTCACCGTCATACTTCGGTCTAATGGATGTCGAGCGTGGTTTTCTTTATAACACTGCAATACTTTGGTTATGTATCGGCATTGGCGCAGTGATCT
>CAYRNH010000011.1:0-20040 GCA_964425515.1 uncultured Thiotrichaceae bacterium
TCGGTCATTATCGTCAGTGGTGAAACCTCTTTTGAGTCTGCGCGTGATGCTGTTTCCAAAGGCGCCTACGATTTTTTGCGCAAGCCCTATGCTGCTGACGAACTGATACTGACGCTTAGCAATGCACTTAAAGAAAAAAAACTCGAAAAGCAAAACACTCTCATGCAGCAACAGCTGCGCGAATCAGAACGACTGCATCGCTACCTTGTTGACACTTCACCCGACATTATTTACATACTCGATCCGGAAGGTTATTTCACTTTCATAAACGAGCGCGTGGAAAGTCTGCTGGGATTCGAAAAAAGCGCCCTGATCGGCAAACACTATTCTATGCTGGTGCACCATGATGATATGGAACAGGCCAAATACGTATTTAATGAACGTCGCATTGGTAAACGCGCATCGCGTAATGTTGAACTTCGCCTGAAATGCAAAGATGATGGGGTACCGCGCGTATTTGAAAACCGCGCCCTGCCGATTGAATTAAGCTCAATGGGCATTTACAGCACAGCCAATGATGGTGACGCTAAATCCTATCTTGGAACCTATGGTATCGCGCGCGACGTCACTGATCGGAAACTGGCTGAAGAAACCATTAATTTCCAGGCCTACCACGATCTGTTAACCAGGCTTCCTAACCGTGCACTATTGCGTGATCGCCTCAGCCTGGCTATTGCTCAGGCAAAACGCGATAACGAAATGCTGGCGGTCATGTTTCTTGATCTCGATCGTTTCAAGAATATTAACGACAGTTTGGGCCACATGATCGGTGACGAACTACTGCAGCAGGTGAGCACACGACTCAAAGACTGTTTGCGCGAAGGTGACACACTGGCTCGATTCGGTGGCGATGAATTCACACTGCTATTGCCCAAGCTCGGTGAAAAACGCGAAGACGTTACTGCGATCGCTCAAAAAATTACTACTATTCTAAAAAGACCTTTCAATGTCGACGGTCACGAGCTTTATGTTAGTGTCAGTATCGGTATTTCAATGTATCCGCAAGATGGCACCAACATGGAATCGCTGATCAAACATGCAGATGTTGCTATGTATCATGTCAAAGGCAAAGGTAAAAACGGTTATCAATTCTATTCCAATGACATGAATACAACATATTTGCAGAACCTGTCCATGGACACCGGCATTCACAAAGCACTGGAAAATAATGAATTCGCACTAGTGTA
Source organism: uncultured Thiotrichaceae bacterium (assembly GCA_964425515.1). GTDB lineage: Bacteria > Pseudomonadota > Gammaproteobacteria > SZUA-229 > SZUA-229 > JASBSR01. The sequence goes on from CAYRNH010000011.1 coordinate 1,188, forward strand.
TCAGCCACAAATAAATTTAAAGTCTGGTGAAATCGTCGGCGTCGAAGCATTACTGCGTTGGCAGCATCCAGATCACGGCATTATTTCACCCTGCGAATTCATCCCTTTTGCTGAAGAAAGCGGTTTAATTGTTGATATTGGTCACTGGGTATTGCGCACTTCGCTCGCCGAGCTCAGCCGCTGGCGAAACGCAGGACTGCCCGACATACGCATGTCAGTCAACGTTTGTGCACGACAGCTGGTCGAAAAAAATATTATTTCAGTGATCAAGCGTATGCTGAATGAATTTGATTTACCTGGAAGTGCTCTGGAAATTGAAATCACTGAAAATGCAATCATGGACGATATGGATACAATTATACGTAAACTAAAAGAACTGAGTGAATTTGGCGTTACCGTTGCAATCGACGACTTTGGCACCGGCTATTCGTCACTAAGCTACTTGCACCGCTTACCTATTCAAACTTTAAAAATCGATCGCACCTTCCTTAAGGAAAATCGTTTTTCCAAAGGCGACAATACGATTGTTAATACCATCGTTGCCATGGCCAAGGGGCTGCAGCTAAATGTTGTCGCAGAAGGCGTGGAAACGCAGTCGCAGCTGGATTATTTGCGCAGTATCGAGTGTAATGAAGCACAGGGTTTTCTCTTCGGCAAACCATTATCATCAGAAATCATTGCACAATTACTGATTCAGGAGCCATACTCTATGCCGGGCTCAGGCAAGACCCCAAGAGGCAGCCTCAGACATCACTAATAGCGTTTATCATTGACCCAATAAAAAAGCCTCACGATGAGGCTTTTTTATTGGGTCAATGCAATGATATGGCCATGTGGTTAGTACTGGCGCATCAACAAGGATTTACCTGTCATCGACGGCGGTTGCTGCAGCCCCATCAATTGTAAAAGAGTGGGCGCCACCGAACTCAGAGAGCCACCAGGACGCAAATACCAGTTGGCCTCATCAATAATCATGCACGGCACAGGATACAGGGTGTGTTGTGTGTGTGGCTCCTGCGTTACCGGATCAACCATCTCATCGCAATTACCATGATCTGCGGTCAACACTACCGAGAAGCCAGCTTCCACTGCTGCATCGAGCACGCGACCCACTTCGCGATCCAGTGCCTCAACCGCTTTGATCACCGCCTCACGAATCGCGGTATGCCCGACCATATCACCGTTGGCAAAGTTCACCAGGATAAAACCGTAGTCACCCGAGTGCAGTGCTTCGATCACTTTATCCGCGACTTCAGCCGCGCTCATTTCGGGTTTCTGATCGTAAGTCGCAACATCTGGCGAATTCACCATAACGTGCAACTCGCCCGCAAACGGCTGCTTCTTGCCGCCGTTGAAAAAATATGTGACGTGCGCATATTTTTCTGTTTCTGCGCAATGAAACTGTTTGAAGCCCGCGCGACTCACCACTGAAGCCACAGTGGCCTGTGGGCGCTCCGGCGCATATCCGATCGGCAACAGAAATTCCGGATCGTACTCGGTGAGACAGGTTACCGTCGCGCCTTCAAAATCATCACGCTCGAATTTACCAAAGTCATCCTGACTCAGTGCTGCAGTTAGCTGCCTTGAGCGATCATTGCGGAAGTTGAAAAAGATCACACTGTCGCCGTTTTCTATCAGCTCACAATCATTGAGCACTGTCGGCATGATGAACTCATCGGTTTCATTACCCGCATAGGCAGCCTCGATTGCGTAGCGCGCGCTTTCAGCCTGCCGACCTTCGCCCTCTACCATGGCGCGCCAGGCCAGCTCGGTACGATCCCAGCGGTGATCGCGATCCATGGAGTAATAGCGTCCACACACCGTAGCGATACAACCACCCGTATCTTCCAGTTTATCTTCGAGTTTCTGCAAATTGACCAGCGCGTGCATCTGCGCAGTATCACGACCATCGGTGATCATGTGCACTACCGGTTTCACCTTGTAATTACCGCAAAGCTCGATGAGTGCGAACAGGTGATCGATATGGCTGTGCACGCCACCGTCTGAAGTCAGTCCCACCAGGTGCACTGGGCGCTCGCGTGCGAGCGCATCCTCAACTGCATTGACCAGAGCTGCGTTCTTGAAAAATTCACCACTCTCGATTTCGTCATTAATGCGCACCAGATCCTGGCGCAATACCGCGCCACAGCCAAGCGTCATATGACCCACTTCGGAATTACCCATTTGCCCGTCAGGCAAACCTACTGCTTCGCCACAGGCATCGAGCGTGGTATGCGGATTTCTGGAAAAATATTCATCAAAACGTGGCGTATCTGCTTCCTGTACCGCGTTATTGAGGCGGCCAGGGTTGACACCAAAACCATCGAGAATAATCAGAATTGTAGGCCGACGGGGAACACTTCTTTTTTCGGCCATTTAGGAACCCAGTCCTCTTGTCTTTGTGATTTTCATTGGAGCAGAATTTTACACTATCCATCCTGTGACATGAATAGCGGCAAACAGTTTAGTCAAGGTTTTATGGTTTTTCAGGCGGTTCCTCACGGTTTTTCTCCTCCTCGGCTTCCATATCGTCGAGCAAGCTATCCATATCGCCATCACTCAGATCCTGGTGATCTTCTTCCACAATTTCATATTCATTACTCTCGGTAATCACCGACGACGGCTTGATGAAAAGGCGCGACATCAGCAGCCCAAGCTCGAACAGCAGCCACATTGGAATCGCCAGCAAAGACTGCGAAAACACGTCTGGCGGGGTCAGGACCATGCCAATCACGAAAGCGGCGATAATAATATAGGGGCGTTTTTTCACCAGAGTTTCCACCGTGGTCACGCCGGAAAGGATCAGCAAAAAAGTAGCCACCGGAACCTGAAAGGCGACGCCAAAAGCAAAAAATATGGTAACCACAAAATCCAGGTACTGACTGATATCAGGCATCATCGCGACCCCGTTCGGGACCACCTTGGTGAAAAAGCCGAACATGATCGGAAAAATCACAAAATAAGCGAACGCAATACCACAATAAAACAAGATCACACTAGAAACCAGCAATGGCCCGGCGAGGCGTTTTTCATGACTGTAAAGACCCGGTGCAATAAAGCCCCATATCTGGTGCAGGATGTAAGGCACGGCGAGCAGTATCGACAACATCAGCACCAGCATCAGCGGCACCAGAAATGGCGACGTCACTCCGGTAGCGATCATCGAAGCACCCTTCGGCATCAGCGCCAGCAAAGGCTTCGCGACAAAAGTAAAAATTTGTTCGGAAAAATAAAACAGACAGGCAAAGATGATCAGTACCGACAGAACACTGCGCATCAGGCGATCGCGCAGCTCTTTCAGGTGATCCATCAAGCTTTGTTCCTTGTCCTGTGCCGTCTCTTCCACAGGTTCGCTCATGTCAACGGCTTGTCCTTTTTGTCCTGATCGTCATCACTGCTTATACGGTTATCAGAATGCTCTTCGGGCTCAACAGGATCGTCATGAAATTCGTATTTGGACAAGGCATCATCCGTAGCGGGCGCGGTGACATCTTCGTGCATCTTGTCGCTCAGCTTACGCTGTAGCTCATTGATCTGTATTTCCTGGTTATGCATCAGGCGTTTAAATTCGCTAATATCAAATTCCTGTTCGACTTCGTTTCTCACTCCTTCGATATAGCGTCGCGCACGTCCCACCCAGTAGCCTGCAGTACGGGCAGCGCCGGGCAGGCGCTCGGGCCCGATAATCAGCAGTGCCAGCACTACAATAAGAAAAACTTCCCAGAAGCCTATTTCAAACATAGAGGGTCGACGGATAGTGAATAGTGAACAAGGTATAAAGAGCCTTAACCAGCGCTCCGCTCAGTCAGACCTGGTCAGGCAGATAAACGCTTAAACCTTGTCTTTTTTTTCAGTCGTTGCTTCACTTTCAATCACATCTTCTTCCTTGTCGATCTGTTTTTTTTCCGTGGTTTCACTCGCGCCATCATTCATCGCATTCTTGAAGCCCTTGACCGCAGAACCCAGATCGTTACCGATGTTTTTCAGTTTTTTGGTACCAAAAATCAATATCACCAGCACCAATACAATCAATAACTGCCAAATACTAATACCCATATCATCTCACTCTTGTGCGTTATAACTATGGCCTACTTGCGTGCGGCCTTCTCGTCGAGACCGGATACGCCGAAGCGCCGGCCCAGTTCATTCAATACATCATCTGGATTCAGGCCCTGATATGCCAGCAGCACCAGGGTGTGAAACCACAGGTCTGCGGTTTCATAAATCACCTTATCCGGATCACCATCTTTCGCAGCCATCACGGTCTCGGTCGCTTCCTCACCGATTTTTTTCAAAATCGCATCGAGTCCTTTGGCATACAGACCGGAGACATATGAAGAATCCGCTGGCGCCTGTTTGCGCGCTTCGAGCACTTCAGCCAGTGCGGTTAGTATCGGCTCGTTCACGGGTTCAGTCACCATATATCTCATGAGGATCTTTGATCACGCCATCGACCTCGACCCAGTGGTCACCGTCCAGAACACGGTAAAAACAGCTTTCGCGCCCGGTGTGACAAGCAATCCCGCCCGTCTGTTCCACTTTTAGCAAAATCACGTCCTCGTCACAATCAAAGCGGATTTCGACCACTTTCTGCACGTGGCCCGACTCCTCGCCCTTGTGCCAGAGTTTATTGCGCGAACGCGACCAGTATACCGCTTCGCGCTTTTCAGCGGTAAGCCGCAATGCCTCGCGGTTCATCCAGGCCATCATCAAAATCTTGCCAGTGTGCGCATCCTGGGCAATCGCTGGCACCAGCCCCTTGTCGTCAAACCCGACTTGGTCCAGCCAGTCCGCCATTATAGGCTCCTGAAAACGCGCTGCACCGCGGGTGCTGCGGCAAACAACACGGTGAGGAAGCGTATTTTGTTCACAGTCGAACCTCGACGCCAAGCTCCCGCATGCGTTGCTTGGCCTGACCAACGGTATATTCACCAAAGTGAAATATACTCGCCGCCAGCACCGCATCGGCCCGACCTTCGATCACGCCTTCGGCAAGATGATCGAGATTGCCCACCCCGCCGGACGCGATCACCGGCACCGGCACCGCATCGGCGATCGCACGTGTCAGCGGCAGATCGAAACCCACCCGGGTGCCATCACGATCCATACTGGTCAATAGAATCTCACCAGCACCGTAGTCACACATCTTGCGCGACCATTCGATAGCATCCAGCCCGGTGGGCTTGCGGCCACCGTGGGTGAAAATTTCCCAGCGCAGAGGCTCGCCTTCAGCGCTCACCTGCTTGGCGTCAATCGCCACCACAATGCATTGTGAGCCAATGCGATCACTGACTTCACGCACAAAATCGGGATTGAATACTGCCGCGGTATTGATCGCGACCTTGTCAGCACCCGCATTCAACATGCGGCGCACATCATCGATGGTACGGATACCGCCACCAACAGTGAGCGGGATAAAGACCTGCTCCGCGACATGCTCGACCACGTGCACGATGGTGTCACGATCATCCGAGCTGGCGGTGATATCTAAAAATGTAATCTCATCAGCGCCTTCTGCATCATAACGGCGCGCAACTTCAACCGGGTCCCCCGCATCACGGATATCAACAAACTTGACGCCTTTGACGACGCGGCCGTTATCGACATCAAGACAGGGAATAATGCGTTTGGCGAGTGGCATGAAAATATCTCTGTGAAACGGTAGGCTATTGCGCGTCGAGCCAGGCCTGGGCCTGGGCAAAATCGAGCGTCCCTTCGTAGATCGCGCGCCCCGTAATTGCTCCGATGATCCCTTCGCTCTCGACTGCGGCCAGCGCTTTCACATCATCCATGGTGGTGATGCCACCGGAGGCAATCACCGGCACACGAATCGACTGCGCGAGCCTGACCGTGGCTTCGATGTTGACACCCTGCATCATGCCGTCGCGCGAAATATCGGTATATATGATCGCCTCGACGCCGTCTTTTTCAAAACGCTGCGCCATATCAATCACATCGTGCTTGGACAACTTGGACCAACCATCGATCGCGACCTTGCCATCACGGGCATCGAGGCCAACAATGATGCGCTTGGGAAACTCGACACAAATTTCGTTGATAAAGTGCGGCTCGATCACCGCCTGAGTGCCGATGATGACATAACTGACCCCGGCATCCAGATAGGCAACGATAGTTTCTTCATCGCGGATGCCGCCGCCGAGCTGAATTTCGATATCCGGGTAGGCGCTGGCAATATCGTGAATCACACCGGCATTTTTCGGTTTGCCCGCAAACGCACCATCAAGATCAACAATGTGCAGGCGTTTGGTGCCTGCTTCTACCCAGCGTCCGGCGACAGCCACCGGATCATCTGAAAACACGGTGTTGTCTTCCATTTTTCCCTGGCGCAAACGTACGCATTGACCGTTTTTAAGATCAATGGCGGGGATCAGTAACATGGGTAAGTCTCCTGAGACATGAATTGGTTGACGTTAGGCGGCCTGGCCATTCCAGCGCACAAAATTGTGGAGCAAGCGCAAACCGTCGGCAGCACTTTTTTCCGGGTGAAACTGCACAGCGAACACATTAGCGCATGCTATCGCCGAGGTAAACTCAATGCCAAAGCGCGTCGTGCCGCTGACAATCTGATGATCTTCGGGATCAACAAAATAACTGTGCACAAAATAAAACCGACTGTCCTGCTCGATACCGTCCCACAAAGGATGCGCCTGAGTCTGGGTAACATTGTTCCAGCCCATATGCGGTATTTTGAGGCCATGATCACCCAGCATTGCCAGCTTTGGCGCCAGCGCCCTCACCTCGCCAGGATACAGCGCCATGCAATCCACGCCTGCGTTTTCCTCGCTATGCGCCATCAATACCTGCAGGCCCATGCAGATACCCAGAAACGGTTTAGTGTGTGCCGCTTCCAGCACCGGTTCGATCAGATTACGTTGCTGCAACTCGTGCATGCAATCACGCGCTGCACCCTGGCCAGGAAAAACCACATGTGAGGCCGCAGCAATATCAGCCGGACTCGAGGTTACACACACGGTCTGGTTTTTTTCCGCAACATGTTCGATCGCTTTCGCCACCGAACGCAAATTACCCATACCGTAATCGACTACGGCGATTATTGAAGTCATGGCTTTATCTACAGGCTGCCCTTGGTGCTTGGCGTGATACCACTCATGCGCGCATCCATGGACAGGGCCATGCGCACTGCACGGCCGAAGGCCTTGAAAATGGTTTCAGCAATGTGATGTGCATTGACGCCTTTTAAATTATCAATGTGCAGGGTGACATTGGCATGATTGACAAAGCCCTGAAAAAATTCGTGGAACAGATCAACATCAAATTCACCGATCATGCTGCGCGGAAAATCGACCTGATATTCCAGGCCAGGCCGTCCGGAGAAATCAATCACCACACGCGACAGGGCTTCGTCTAATGGAACATAAGCATGGCCATAGCGCACGATCCCTTTTTTATCGCCCACCGCCTGATTGACCGCCTGGCCCAGGGTGATACCAATGTCTTCTACCGTGTGGTGCGCATCGATGTGCAAATCGCCACTGGCTTCGATGCTGATATCGATCATACCGTGACGCGCCACCTGATCCAGCATGTGCTCCAGAAAAGGAACCCCGGTATTGAGTTTGCACACCCCTGTGCCATCCAGATCGACCTCAACCCTGATCTGAGTTTCCAGGGTATTGCGCTCGACGCTGGCGCTACGCTTGTTCATTCATTACTCCAGTTATTTATTAGAAAGCGCTGAACGTATCAGCCATACTTTACACCTGTAGCCAGAAAGTCACCGGGCCATCATTCACCAGTTCCACGGCCATATTGGCGCCAAAGCGGCCGCTTTGCACTGTACTTATAGCACCCGCGCTGACCTGCTGCTGCATTATACCAACTAGCTGCGCGAACAGGTGCTCTGCCTTCTCTGGCGTCGCCGCAGTGGAAAAACCCGGGCGACTTCCGGAACGGGTATCGGCTGCCAGGGTGAATTGTGGCACTAGCAACAACTCACCCCGAATATCCTGTAAGGACAGATTCATTTTGTCGTCCGCATCGGCAAATACCCGATATCCCAGCAGGCGCTCAGCAAGACGCTTTGCCCGGGCTTCGGTATCGTCTTTTTCGACCCCGATAAAAACCAGCAAACCTTTGTTTATAGAAGCAATTCTATTGTTATCGACAGTCACCGATGCGCGCTCAACACGCTGTAAAAGCGCAATCATGGGTAAAATCCGGTAGTTATATAAACAGGCATGCGTTGTTATTTGTAGGCATTTGCTTACAAGAGTTCACCAATCGAGCTGATAGCCTAAACCACAATCGCCAGCCATACTTCAGTCAGGACACAAGGAAAGAGCCGTACAGGGACTCAAGGACGGAAGGTAGCAGACGCATTACAGGGATCAGGAAGCAGTACTCACGACTCCAGAGGAAGTTTACACGGAAAGACGGCGATTGCTACAGCGCGGAGGCTCAATCACCAAGCAAGGATGTTAGACCGAAACCCCGGACTTGTTCCGGGGTTTCTTTTTGCTGGCCTCCAGTCTAGTGACTACTTGCCTGCCTCATATACGTCGCGCTCCCCCTGCGGCCGTGTTCGAAACCACTTCATGGTCCAGAAATACTGTGGCACACACTCAAGCACTGCTTTTTCAATCGACTGATTCATGCTGCGAGCATCGGTATTGTCATCACCCTGCGGAAAATTTTCCAGCGCCGGGAACACTTTCACGATGTATTTTCGTCTGTCCTCGTCATAACAGCTGATACAGGTCAGCACCGCCGCATTGCAGGTTTTCGCCATGCGCCCCAGCACCGGAATGGTCGCCTTGGGCACACCAAAAAAATCAGCGAACACCGATACTTCGGGACCGAGATCTTCGTCCGCCAGATACACCAGTACCCGACCTTCACGTGCCATTCTCACCAGCGGTCGCAATCCTTCCTCACGGGTAAAAAGCTGAGCCTTATTTCGTTTTCGGCCTGTCGCCAGCTGCCAGTCGAGCAGTGGGTGTTGCAACGGCTTGTACGGCCCCCCGCAGGGCATGTGCATCGCCAGGGTATTAATCGAAAACTCAAGTCCCACGCTATGACAGGTGAGCACAATAATATTTTTTCCCTGCGCACGTGCGCGCTCTATATTTTCAAGTCCATGCAATTCGGTATGGCGTCGAAACCGCCAGGCCGGCGCCCAGAGCATCAGACCGTAATGCAACAAACTGCGTACATAAGCGCGAAAATGTGCGTGCACAAGCTGGTCGATTTCATCTGGAGTTTTTTCGGGAAAGCACAATTGCAAATTTCGCTGCGCCACATGCACGCGTTTGCGATTATGTTTCACGGCGTACTCACCCAGCACCACCGCTAGCCGATCGATCACCGCCAGTGGCAGCCAGCTAAACAGATAAAACAGGCCAAATAAAAACCAGAGATGCCAGTAACGAGGATGCAGCAAAGCCAGGCTGAATTTCGGCAAATAACGACTGGGCTGACGCTGACTGCTTTGATTCATTTAAACAAACCGTGAAAGCATGGCAAGGTTATTTGCGCCAGAACGCGGGCATGAACATGACCAGCAAGGTAAACACTTCCAGGCGACCCAGTAACATGGAAAACACCAGCACCCATTTATTAAAATCACTCAGACCTGCGTAATTCACACTCACTGTCCCCAGCCCCGGGCCGACATTATTCATGGTCGAAGCTACTGCAGAAAACGCAGTCACCTGGTCGGTGCCGGTAAACATCATCAGCAGCATCATGATAACAAACGACGCAATATAAGCCGCAAAAAAACCCCAGACAGACTCGATCACGGTTTCGGACATGGGTTTTTTGCCAAGCTTCACAACCACCAGAGCATTGGGATGAATCAGTCGCATTAATTCGCGTTGACCCTGTTTAATCAGTAACAAAAGACGAATCGATTTCATGCCGCCACCGGTAGAACCACCGCAACCACCCATGAAACCGATCAGGATCAGCGTTACTGGAACAAAAGGTGGCCATTTTGAAAAATCAGTGGTGGTGAAACCAGTGGTGGTCGCCATCGACATCACATTGAACAGACCATGCCTGATTGAATCTAAAAGATCGTACGCCGGATACTCAACATAAAAGCAAACGATGACCGCCACAGAAGCAATCAGCAAAGTGGTGGAATACATCAGAAATTCACTGTCGCGAATATAATGCATCAAGCTCTTATGACGCATAGCACCGTAATGCAACGCAAAATTAACCCCACCGAGAAACATGAAAACAATCGCAACACCCTCTATGACCGGGCTATGAAAATACGCCAGGCTGGCGTCATGGGTCGAAAAACCGCCTGTCGACAAGGTCGAAAAGCTGTGTCCGACCGCATCGAACAAGTTCATCCCGGCCGCCCAGAACGCCAGTGCGCAGGCAATGGTCAAACCGAGATAGGTGTACCAGAGTGCTTTCGCGGTTTCAGCAATACGTGGTGTCAGCTTGCTGTCTTTCACCGGCCCCGGCGCTTCCGCACGGTATAGCTGCATACCGCCGATGCCCAGCATCGGCATCACTGCTACGGCCAGCACGATAACGCCCATGCCTCCCAGCCACTGTAGTTCCTGCCGATAAAACAGAATACTGTGTGGCAATGAATCCAGCCCGGTCAGCACAGTCGCACCTGTTGTGGTCAATCCTGAAATCGATTCGAACACAGCGTCGGTAAAACTCGCGGATAGCGGAGCGTAAAACACCAGCGGTAACGCACCCGCCATACCCAGCACGGTCCAGAACAGGGCCACCACCATAAAACCATCACGCAGCCTCAAATCACCGCGCACCTTGCGCACCGGCAGGTACATGATGAAACCCAACACCAGAAACACCATACAACTATGAAGAAATGCGTTTCTGGCATGTTCTCCATAGAAAATATCGAGCAGAAATGGCGGCACCTGGGTGATGCTAAACAGCATCAACAACACGCCCACCAGTCGTTGAATAATAGAAAAACGCATAACTTAGATAAAAGTCACACTGACCTGGAACAGTTTTTCAACTGCGGGTAATTTTTTCTTATCGAGCAAAAACAAAATGACATGGTCTTCGGCCTCGATCACGACATCATGGTGCGCCATAATCACTTCTTCACCGCGCACAATCGCGCCAATGGTCGCGCCTTCTGGCAAAGGCACATCTTCTATGCAACGACCGACTACCTTCGATGTTTTTTTGTCACCGTGCGCAACGGCCTCGATGGCTTCTGCAGCACCGCGGCGCAATGAATGTACCGCTACCACATCACCACGACGCACATGGGTGAGCAATGCGCCAATCGTGATCTGCTCCGGCGAAATGGCCACGTCAATGATGCCCTGGCTTTCGATCAGGTCAACATAGGCAGGACGATTGATGATCGACATAACCTTATTGGCTCCCATGCGCTTGGCCAGCATGGCAGAAAGAATGTTGGCTTCATCATCATTCGTGAGCGCACAAAACACGTCCATCTGATCAACATTTTCTTCCAGCAATAAATTTTCATCTGCGGAGTCGCCCAGCAGAACAATACATTCATGCAGTTCGCGCGACAGCGCTTTAGCGCGCACTGTATTGCGTTCGATGAGTTTTACCTGGTGTTTCTTTTCCAGTGCAGTGGCCAGTCTTGCGCCGATATTACCGCCACCCGCAAGCATGATACGGCGAAAGCTCTTGTCCAGTTTGCGCATTTCGGCCATCACTCGACGAATGTCTTTGCGCGCCGCGATAAAAAAAACATCATCGTCGGCTTCGATCACCTGATCACCTTCGGGCACAATCGGCGCACCCCGACGATATATGGCGGCCACGCGGCAATCGGTTCCCGGCATGTGCGCACGCAGGTCGCGTAGCTCATGGCCCACCAGTGGACCATCGTAATACGCTTTCATCCCGACCAGCTGCACCTTGCCATCAGCAAAATCGAGCACCTGTAGCGCGCCTGGATATTCAATCAGGCGTTGTATATAACTTGAAACAATCTGTTCCGGGCTGATTAAAACATCAACAGGCACTGCGTCTTTACCAAACAAAGCGGTCTGATCGAGATATTCCTGTGAACGTACGCGCGCAATTTTGGTTGGAGTATGGAACAGGGTATGCGCCACCTGACAGGCAACCATATTGGTTTCGTCGCTGTTGGTCACCGCGATCAATAGATCGGTATCGGCAATGCCTGCCTCGATCAACACATCGGGGTGAGAAGCATGGCCGTTCACGGTCTGGATATCGAGTCGGCCACGAATGTCGTCAAGCTTCTCGGCAGACGTATCGACCAGGGTGATGTCGTTGGCTTCGGAAGCAAGATTGGTCGCCACCGAATTGCCTACCTGCCCCGCACCCAAAATTAAAATATTCATTCCTTCATAGTCTATCTGTCACCTGCGATGGCGCGAAGTTTACGCTGATCAATCACGCTTTGCACCGTGCCCAAAGGCTCAGCAGGATTTCTTCAAACGCGCAAAATAAAATCCATCACCGCCGTTTTCACCGGGCAAACATTGCCGACCATGTGCACAGGCAACGCCCAGCGAGGCATCGATGGCCAGCTCTTGCGCCTGTGGCTGGCTGGATAAAAAACTTTCGATTTGCTGCTCGTTCTCTGCACGCAGCACCGAGCAGGTGACATAGAGCAGCTCACCCCCCGGTTTCAGGCATGACCAGGCTGCGCACAGGATCTGCTGCTGCAGCTCCACCAGCGCTGCGATATCCTCATCGCGGCGCAGGCTTTTGATATCAGGATGGCGCCGAATCACACCGCTGGCCGAACACGGTGCATCGAGCAGTATGCGATCGAAGGCCACACCATCCCACCAGCTCTGGGTATCACGGGCATCGGCGACGATATACTCTGCCTGAACATCAATACGCGCCAGATTTTGCTGCACCCGCCGCATGCGCTCGGCTTCAATATCGACCGCGACCAGCTGACAATCCGGCTGCAATTCCAGCAAATGACAGGTTTTACCACCGGGCGCGGCGCATAGATCGAGAATCCGTTCACCCGCACGCGCGGCCAGTACATGTGCGGCCATTTGCGCCGAAGCATCCTGCACCGAGACCCTGCCCTCAGCAAAACCTGGCAGTTGGGTCACATCACAGGCCTGTTCGAGACTGAGCGCCTCGGTGGCCAGCGGGTGACTCTGGCTGGTCAGATCACGCTCGCTCAGTTGCTGCTGGTAATTCGTGACCGTGCACTGACTGGCATTGACCCGCAACCACAGCGGCGCACGATGGTTATTCGCTTCGAGTATCGCCTGCCAGTGCTGCGGCCAATCTGTTCTGATGCGTGCCAGCAACCAGTCAGGATGCGAATAGCGCGCGCTGTCTTTGTCTGACTCGGGCAAAGCACTTTGCTGCTGATCGCGAACACACTGGCGCAGCACACCATTGACCAGTGCACTGGCCCAGGGCTTGCCAAGTATGCGAGTGAGCTGCACCGCTTCGTTGACACTGGCGTAATCGGGCGTGTGCAATTGCGTCACTTCGTACAGCGCCAGCAACAACAACAGCTGCAGATCACGATCCTTGTTGCGCAAGGGTTTTTGTAAATAGTGTTGTAAATAAAATTCCAGCCGCCAGCGCCAGCGCAAAACGCCCTGCACCAGCTCAAGACAGAGCGCGCGTTCGCGTGCATCGAGCTTATCGGCCTGATGTTTGAGCGCGCTCAATGACTGGCCGTGATGCAGCACCTTATCGAGCAGCTGCAGCGCCAGTGCGCGTGCTGAAGCAGTGCTTTTCAATTTCATGATTAATCAGCACCCAGTCGCTGACCATCGAGTTTATGTGCATTACAAAAATCGGCACTGGACATCACGCGCTTGCCTGTGGGCTGCACCTCGAGCAGACGCAACACACCCTCACCTGTTACTACCTCAATACCGGAGGCACCACTGGCGATCACAGTACCGGGCAAATGCGCCTTTGCACTGGTATCACTGACTTCTGCGCGCCAGATGCGCAAGGTTTCGGCACGCTGATTTTTTTGCCAGTGGGTGTATGCCACCGGCCAGGCGTTAAAGGCACGCACCGCGCGCTCGATATCTACCGCACTGCGCTGCCAGTTTATTTCTGCTTCCTGTTTACTAAGCTTATGCGCATAACAGGCCTGGTGATCATCCTGCGAGATAGCATTGATATTGCCAGCAAATAAATCCGGTAAAGTATCGAGCAACAATTCAGCACCCAGCTGCATCAAACGATCATGCAAACTTGAGCCGGTATCCTCTTCCGCGATTGCACAACTACGCTGTGCCAGCATAGCGCCGGTATCCAGACCGGCATCCATCTGCATAATAGTAATACCGGTTTCAGCATCACCCGCCAGAATCGCACGTTGAATCGGCGCCGCACCACGCCAGCGCGGTAATAATGAAGCATGAATGTTGATACAACCCAGACGCGGTGCCTGTAATACTGTTTCGGGTAACAACAAACCGTACGCAGTGACTATCATTAAATCAGGTTTGAGTGCAGCGAGCGTTTCCAGCTCCGCTTCGGTTTTGAAATGATCCGGTTGATACACAGGAATGCCATGTGCAACCGCAACCTGTTTTACTGCCGAAGTTTTTAGTTCGCGACCTCGACCTGCAGGACGATCAGGCTGGGTGTACACCGCGATCACATCATAATCGGCTGCGATCAATGCTTCCAGTGGCGCGGCCGCAAACTCGGGAGTGCCTGCATAAATCATTCGAGGTTTAACAGTCATAGTGGTGCATCATTACATGAAACCCGAACCAAAAAATTATTAGCGGGGAATAAAGAGGGTTGACTAAAAAAACCCGAAAGGGACGCTGACAAAATGCTACAGGGCCACAGCCTGGCGCTGTGATTTTAATAGCTTCTTTTTCAAACGCTGCTGTTTGAGCGGTGACAAATAATCAACAAACAACTTGCCGAGCAGATGATCCATTTCATGCTGAATGCACACCGCCAGTAAGCCACCGGCTTCAAGATCATAGGCCGCGCCAGTCTCATCAAGCGCGTGTACTTTAATGTGCTCTGCGCGCTCAACATTTTCATACACCTCGGGTACCGAAAGACAGCCTTCCTGGGTCATTTCCAACCCGTCGCTGGAAATGATCTGCGGATTGATCAGACACAAGGGCTGATTTTTCTCTTCGCTGATATCGATCACAATGACCCGCTGATGCACGTCGACCTGGGTCGCCGCAAGCCCAATGCCGGGCGCGGCGTACATGGTTTCAAACATGTCAGCGACCAGGGTACGAATCTGTTCATCTACCTGCTCAACTGGCTGGGCGATGGTGCGTAAGCGCTTGTCTGGGTAATGCAGGATATCGAGTAATGCCATCTTTAATGTCTGTACTGGTATTTTCGCCAATTCGGCGCTAGATCAGGGTTTTCTGCTACAATTATTGAAACCTGTTTCAGAAATAGAAGTTTATCAGCTAAACTGCTGAAAACAACGGATAAAATCAGGGAAATATACTAACAATGAAAACACCTGTCAGCACCGTCCGAGAAATAATTGTACCCTTTTTCGCTGTCCTCGGGCTAATCGCGAACCTCTCCGGCTGTTCAACATCAGCGCCACGTCAGGACGTGCCGCCGCCTGCGAGCCCGCCACCAGCCACGGCTGAAACTCAGCAGCCACAGGCCACGAAGAAAATTCGCGTCAAAGAAAATCACCCTGTGCAATACGTCGTGAAAAAAGGCGACACGCTGTGGGATATCGCCAGCCTGTTCCTGAAAGATCCCTGGTACTGGCCTGAAATCTGGCAACGTAACCCGCAAATTAAAAACCCGCATTTAATCTACCCCGGCGATGTTCTGACTCTTATCTATGTCAATGGACAACCACAAATTTTGGTGAATCAGACGACCACTCAGTCAGGCACGCAAGCTGTAGAAAACAATCTGCCGGTGGTAAAACTCAGTCCGACAGTGCATCGCAAGCCGATTAATGCCAGCATTCCCTCGATTCCGGGCGATGCCATTCGCCAGTTCCTCACCCGTCCGCGCGTGGTCACCAAGGAACAGATGGAAAGTGCACCATACATTATCGGCAGCCCTGGTGATCATCTGATTCTCGGCCATGGCAATGAAGTCTACATTCGCGGCGAGCTCGACAAAGAGCGCGTGCGCTACACCGTGTTCCGCACAGGTGACAAACTGATTGACCCCAAAACCGGTGACTTACTGGGTTATGAAGCCATCTATGCAGGGGAAGTGAGAATCAAAAAATACGGCGATCCCGCCACTGGCGTGCTCACTTCGACCTCGCGTGAAGTTCTGATAGGCGACCGGCTGTTACCACTCGACAAGAGCATACAGACCAATCTATATTTTCCAAAACTACCCGACCGCGAGGTGCATGGCCAGATTATCTCTCTGTTTGATGCGCTGTTCGGTGTTGCCAAATACCAGATCGCGATTATCAACCTCGGCGCACGAGACGGCCTCGAAGTCGGTAATCTACTGGCCACCTATACCCGCGGCGACACGCTGCGCGATGATTACGACCCAACCGACAAAGGCCGCAAAGTAAAAATGCCGGATGAGCGTAGCGGTCTGCTGATGGTCTTCAGCGTCTTTGACAAGGTCAGCTACGGTCTGGTAATGGAGTCCACCAACGTCATCCACCGGCTCGACGTGGTCACCAACCCGCGGCAATAATCGATTACAATCAGGGACGATGGATTACGAAGCCTGGCTACTGCTCAATCACGTTCCCGGTCTGGGGGCGGCCAGCTATCATAAACTGTTGCAGCATTTTTCTGAACCGCGCGCAGCGCTGAACGCGCGCGGTGACGAACTCAAACAGCTCGGTCTGAGCCAGACAGTGGTCTCCGCTCTGCAGTCGATTGACCTGGACACCGTTGCCAGCGACCTGAGCTGGCTGTCACAGGAACACCACCACCTGATCAGTTTTAACGATGCCCGCTACCCGGCTTTGCTGAAACAGATAGCCGACCCACCGCCTCTGCTTTATGTGCATGGCGATCCTGATTTTTTACTCCAGCCACAGCTCGCCATGGTGGGCAGCCGCAACCCGACCGCCTCGGGCGAGCGCACCGCGCGAGATTTTGCCCGCTATCTGGCTGATGCCGGCATCACCATTACCAGCGGCCTGGCGTCGGGTATCGACGGCGCCTGCCATGAAGGCGCACTGAAAGGACTGGCGGGCACCATAGCTCTGGTCGCCCACGGGCTGGATAAGGTCTACCCGGCCAGCCATCACAAGCTGGCCGCGGCGATCACAGAACACGGTGCCATCGTGTCTGAAATGCCGATCGGCACCGAGCCGCAACGAGGCCTGTTTCCGCGTCGCAACCGGCTCATCAGCGGACTCTCGCTGGGCACCCTGGTGGTCGAAGCTGCGTTGCGCAGCGGCTCGCTGATCACGGCCCGCCACGCCATGGAACAGGGTCGCGAAGTCTTTGCCATCCCCGGTTCAATCCACAATCCGCTGGCGCGTGGCTGCCACAGTCTGATCCGCCAGGGTGCGAAGCTGGTAGAGACCGCCGACGATATTCTGGAGGAACTCGCGCCCCATCTGGGCCAGAGTCAGCCTGCTGACAAGCCAGCAAAAAAACCACTCCCGCAAGCAGAACTTGACCCGGACCACCAGAAACTGCTCAAATGCCTCGACTTTGAGCCCCAGCCGATTGACTCTATAGTGACATGCAGCGGTTTTTCAGCTGCCGAAGTGGCTTCCATGCTGCTGATTCTGGAGCTCGAGGGCAGCATCGTATGTAAAAACGGTCACTATGCACGGGTATAGTGGCCTCTATATTAATAATGTAAGAGTGGTGTAATGATAATCAAACAGTCCGTGGTAGACGTTCTGATGTTTCTTTTCGAACAGTACCTGGGTGACGACAACATCGTTCTGGACGAGCGTGATGATATGCACAATCGACTGGAAGAGATGGGCTTTGAACACCGCGAAATCACCCAGGCCTTTGACTGGCTGGAAGATCTGACCCAGCTACAGGGTGCAGCTGAAATTAGCACGCCCTGCCAGAAAAGCAGCCTGCGCATCTTCAGCGAAGAGGAAAAAATTCTGCTCAATGAGGATTGCCGCGGCTTCTTAATCTATCTGGAGCAAACCGGTATCCTGACTCCGGTCACTCGCGAGGTCGTGCTGGATCGCGTATTTGCGCTCGATCAGGAACTGGATATTGAACAACTGAAATGGATCGCCATGATCATCCTGCATACGCATCCTGGCGAAGAAAACGCCTTCGCATGGATGGAAAGTCTGGTATTCGACGAAATTGTCGACTATATGCAATAGCACACGCTGATCAATTAACTTCGAGTACAAGCACTCAATGAGTTCCAATCTCGTTATTGTAGAGTCGCCGGCAAAAGCGAAAACAATCGAAAAATATCTTGGCAAGGATTTCAAAGTTCTGGCTTCGTACGGTCACGTGCGTGATCTGATACCCAAAGAAGGCGCGATCGATACCGAACATAACTTCGAAATGAAGTATCAGATCATCGAGCGCAACGAAAAACACGTCGACAAAATTGCCAACCTGTTAAAAAAAGCCGATGTTCTTTATCTCGCGACTGACCAGGACCGCGAAGGTGAAGCGATTTCGTGGCATTTGTACGAACTGCTAAAAGAAAAAGGTCTGCTCGAAGGCAAAGAAGTTCATCGCGTGGTTTTCAACGAAGTCACCAAACGCGCCATCCAGGAAGCCATCGCAACACCGCGCAAACTATCGACCGACCTGATCAATGCACAACAAACACGTCGCGCGCTCGATTACCTGGTGGGCTTTAATCTTTCGCCTCTATTGTGGAAAAAAGTTCAGCGTGGCCTGTCTGCTGGACGTGTACAAAGCCCGGCCTTGCGATTGATCGTTGAACGCGAAATCGAAATCGAAAATTTTGTACC
>CAYRNH010000011.1:20140-22000 GCA_964425515.1 uncultured Thiotrichaceae bacterium
ACCGTGACGGTCGATCTCGGTTGTGGCGAAGGCAACGCCTTCCGCGCCAGTGGTTCTACTATCAAACATCCCGGCTTCATGACCGTGTATTTAGAAAGTAGTGATGACGATAAAGCCGACGACAATAAAGACAATCTGTTGCCCGAACTCAAAGAAGGCGAAAAAATCGATCTGCTCGAAATCCGCAATGAACAGCACTTTACCGAACCACCACCACGCTACGGCGAAGCCAGCCTGGTAAAAACCCTGGAAGAATATGGTATCGGTCGACCTTCTACCTATTCCAGTATTATTTCCACACTGGTAAATCGTGAATACGTAGAGCTCGAGAATCGCCGTTTCACACCGACCGATATCGGCCGTATCGTGAACAACTTTCTCACCGAACATTTTACCCAGTATGTCGATTACGAATTCACCGCCAAGCTCGAAGACGAGCTCGACTCAATCGCACGCGGCGAAGAAGACTGGGTACCGTTATTACGCAATTTCTGGAAGCCGTTTAAAGAACTGGTCGATGACAAGGAAGTGAATGTCAGCCGCGCCGATGTTGCGCAATCACGCTTCATAGGCACCGACCCCGAAACCGGTAAGCCGGTTACTGTACGCATGGGCCCGTACGGACCTTTTGTGCAAATTGGCGACAAGGACGATGAAGAAAAACCAAAATTCGCCAGCCTGCGTCCCGGCATGAAAATGAATGATGTCACCATGGAGATTGTTGATTTTCTGATGCAACTGCCGCGTGACCTGGGTGTTTCTCCTGAAGGCGAAGCACTGTCGACCAACTACGGCCGCTTCGGCCCCTATGTGAAATACGACAGCAAGTTTGTTTCTATCAACAAGGCCTATCAGGACCAGGGCATCGACCCCTATAACATCACCCATGAGCAGGCGATGGAGCTGGTGCGTGCGAAAAAGGAATTCGACGCCAACAAACACATCCAGAGTTTTGAAGGCACCGACATCGAAGTGCTCAATGGTCGCTATGGCCCTTACGTTACCGATGGCACCAAGAACGCCAAAATACCCAAAGACATGGAGCCCAAAAACCTGACGCTGGAACAGTGTGAAAAAATCCTCGCTGAAGCCCCTGTGCGACGTGGCCGCGGCGGCAAAAAAGTCATGAAAAAAGCAGTGAAGAAAAAAGCGGCTGCGCCCAAGAAAAAGGCTGCCCCTAAAAAGAAAGCCGCAGCGAAAAAGAAAACCGCTAAAAAGAAAACTGCGAAGAAGAAAACAGCAAAGAAAAAATCGACCAGCGCAACGACAAAGAAAAAGTCGGCCGCTAAAAAATCCTGATCTCGGTGGTTAGCGAATTCGCCATTCGCCTCGCAGCGCATCATATTCGCCTGGGAGCTGTGATCGCCTATCCTACCGATACGGTTTACGGCCTGGGCTGCGACCCACTAAATACCTCTGCACTGGATCATCTCAACGCACTGAAACAACGCGCACCCGGCAAGGGCCTGATTTTGCTCGCAAGCAACACAGAGCAACTCGATGACTTTATCGACCTTGATGACAACATCGCACGCCAGCGTATCTGTTCAGCAAAACAACCGACCAGCTGGGTTGTGCCTGCACGCGCCGGTCTGCCGCTGGAACTCACTGGCGGAAATGACACGCTTGCAGTACGTGTGACAGACAACCCGGTGGTGACCCGGTTATGCCAAACTCTCGGCCATCCTCTGGTATCATCCAGCGCTAACCCGGCAGGACGACCGCCTGCGGTCAACAGCCTGCAGCTGCATCGCTGGTTTCACGGCGATCTGGCAAGCATACTGATTGATGACAGCGCAGGCACTGGCAGGCCATCGACACTGAAACATATACACACACAACAGATCTATCGCAGTTAAA